>DAINSR010000271.1:0-2760 GCA_036741255.1 Flavobacterium sp. | reverse complement strand
CACTGAATGCCCTGCAAATAAAATGGTTTATAGTTTTTCAGCAGACCCTAATTAACCTTAAAATTAAAAAGGCTGTCTAAAAGTCAAACTTTTGTCAGCCCAAATATATTACAGGATATAAATATTACTAAAATTCAAGGACTTATAGAAGTTGAAAGGACTCCAGCTAACAAAAATTGTTCATTTTGGACAGCCTAATTTTGTTATTCTTATATTTGACAAAAAATTGAGAATTTAAAATACCAACCTTTAACTTTACACACTCTTGGGATAGTGTCCATATGATGACCTTCAAGTGTCCATAGTGGTTTATTTATTTATTATTAATGTAGTAGCCCAATCAATATAATTCCCCACAACCTTTAATATATAACTAGAATTTTGTAAATTTATGTCATCCAATCTTATGATAAAATTTCCCTCGTCGTTTAGTTCAATAACTTTCTCATAAATTATTTTGCCTGTTAAATCTAATATATTTACCTTTATTTTATCAGATTTTTTATTCGGTATAACTATGTTTAAAAAATCATTTGCGGGATTAGGAAATACTATAGGAGTAACAAATGTTTCTTGTTTTGTATTTTCAATTTCATTCGTAGGCATTGAACTTTTTGCTACTGTTGATGATTTTATTCGGATAAAGTAGTCTTCTACCTCGCCATTTTCATATACTCCATCTTGTGTTACATTGTCCTCACTGCTAACAGCTATTCGTAATCTGTAATGTTTTTCATTTCCCCCTTGAGATGTGAGTGAAGGTAATCTATGATTAATTGTAATTGTTGAATTATTTCCTGTTCCTTGTCCTTTGCCAATTAACTCTGGTGCACTGATAATCTCACCTTCATCAACAAAATTATAATTATAATTAATATCTACATCTGGAGTAAAATCTACCCATGCTTTGTAGTAATAATTTCCACTAAGAGTTGTTGCAATTTTTACGGAAATATCAAGGTATTCGTTTAAAGTCTTATTTAAAGGTCCAAACGTTTGATTAATGCTTGCCATATTCAAATACCCACCATTATTTCCAGTAGAAACTGTCTTAGTTCCTATTGTTACCTTATCTATGTATAAATTATCACTACTAATACCTCTACTCTCTTTATAAGTTCTAGATCGCCATAAATTTGCAAATCTCGAGGGATCAAAAAATTCAACTGCATTTATAGGCATATATTTTGGTAATTTAATTGCTTTGATTTTAGTAGCGTTAATATCATTATTACTTGCCTTCTGTAATACTACTTCAACACTGGTGTTTGAATTTTGAAGTTCTTTGATGCCAAGCCATTTAAAGGAAGAATTTTCATTATTTTTTCTTTTTATTAATTTAATAATAGATGATTTAATATCTGTGGATGGCTGACCAAAACCAATTAGCGACATATAACTATAATCATTACTTTTACCTGGTAATCCTGCAATTGGCGGATTAGAAGAATCCCATGCTGTTCCTTTAAATATTGTTTTATAAGTTGATTTAGGATTAAATTCAACCCCATATAACAGATAATTTGGATCCTCTTTTAGTGATACAGTTAAATAAACTTTGTCAGTGTCGCCAATATTTGAATCTGCAATTATACCAGCCCCTAGATAATCTTCTGTTAGCTTTCCTATAAACTCAAGTCGAAAATATTTATATAAATTGATATTGTGTTCTTTTTTTATAGGTAAGTTTGAGTTTAGATAAAAATCAAAATTTGTTTCGTCGTTTTTAATTAAATCATTTAAATATCCGCCAGGAATATTGCTTATCCAAGTATTATTTGGATCTAAATAGTCCTGAAGTCCCTTCCCTCCCGATATTTTCCAGCTATTTTCTAAAAGTGATATAGCCGTTTCTCCATTACCGTATGATGTATTAAAAACACCCGCAACAGAATTCTTAAAATCTGCTACATCAAAAAATGCGGAGCCACTGCTTCCCGTTTCTGGTGAAACCCCAGTATTATTCCAATTCCTACCAAATGCCTTAAAATTGAGTTCTGGTCCTTTTACACCATGTGGCGTGATAAATCCATCATGTTCATAATATTCAGTTGATGATGGGTTTGTGTAAATTTTTTTATGATCACCTCGTGGGTGACTAATATTTATATAATTTTTAAATTCTACTGAAGGATTTGTCGTCCACCCTGATGCATATACATTTTGAAAAAAAATCTTTTGTGAATCTGAAAGTTCGTTTGTTTTAATTTCAAAAAGAGCTATATCAGATTTAGGATCATTAAACACTATATTTAATGGAACTTTACATATTTTACCTATTACAGGTGCATCTATGGAAGTACCTCTATTTGTGCTATGTGCCATTTCATATTCAAATGATATGAAAACATTATTTAAATCAATATTTACAGCTTTACTGAACAAAACATGATCTGCAGTAAGTATATAGTATTTTTGACTGTTCCCATTGAATGTGTTCTCAACAGTATTTAATAAATTACCAGAACCTATATTGTAGTAAGTCATACTAGTATTATAACCAATTATATGAACAACACTTTTTTTAATATCTTGATAAAAAGTACCGTCTTTATGATTTATATTTCTGCTGTTAGTTAATGACCCTCCCAGATTACTTGATGCTACCTGCTGAATATATTGAGAGAATCCTATGTAAGAATATAAAAGAATAAATAAGAATTTTAATTTTTTCATATGTGTTTGTTTTATAATTTACAATAATTCACAACTATCCGAAAGTTCACATAAAGAAAGTGTCTGAAAATGCGTTATATTGAA
>DAINSR010000270.1:0-2776 GCA_036741255.1 Flavobacterium sp. | reverse complement strand
AAAATGCTTGAAGAGGCTTTTGAGATAGCATTGTCTGACCGAATGGGACCCGTTTTAATTGATATTCCAATGAATGTGCAGCGTGAAGAAGCCATTACAAATTATAATTTCAAAAAAAATCTACCTCAAGTAAAAACAAACCAAATTAGTAATGAATTTTGGGATGCGTTTAATAGTTCCGTTCAAAAGGCACAAAAGCCAATTATCTTGGTAGGTAGAGGTATTTTAAAATGTAAAGAACTCCTTAAAAAGTTTACAGAAAAATCAAATATTCCATTGGTTACATCATTACTTGCCGTTGATGCCATTGAAAGCAACCATTATTTAAAAGTTGGAATGATAGGGAGCTATGGTAACAGATGGTCTAACAAGGCAATTGGGAATGCCGATTTATTAATAGTAATTGGTAGCCGACTCGATATTAGACAAACAGGAGCCGATGTAATAGGTTTTTCAAAAAATAAAATAATTTATCAAGTAGATGTTGATGATAGTGAGATAAACAATAGAGTAAAAAACACTATTGGGATTCACACCTCAGCCGAAGACTTTTTAATTCAGGCTCTTGAAAAAGTTGAGTTTAAAGACACTACTGTTTGGATGCAAACAATACAAGACGATAAAAAATTATATCCAGATACCGAAGAAATTAAAGGAATTGAAGGAATTAATCCAAATGTATTTATAAAAAAGCTATCGCAACTATCGCCTTTAGCAAAAAGTTATACTGCTGATGTGGGGAGTCATCAAATGTGGGCAGCACAATCAATAGTTTTACATGAAAACCAAACATTTCATTCATCAGGAGGCATGGGTGCCATGGGGTTTTCTTTTCCTGCTGCTATTGGAGTTGCATTAGCTGCAAATAAACCTGTTGTATCTATTTCTGGCGACGGAGGTTTTCAATTAAATTTACAAGAGTTGCAAACCATTGTTCATTACAATATTCCTATAAAAATAGTCATTATAAATAATCAAAGTTTGGGAATGATTAGACAATTTCAAGACAGTTATTTTGACGGAAGACATCAAAGCACGGTTTGGGGATATAGTGCACCAAATTTTGAAAAAGTTGCTCAAGCCTATGGAATAGAGTCTCAAACAATAATTAACGAAGACGAAATAGAATTTGGCATAAAAAAAATGTGGGAAAATCCTGACAGCCCTTACCTACTTCAAGTAATGATAGATAAGAAAAACAATGTATATCCAAAAATTGCATTTGGAAAGCCCATTACAGAGATGGAACCAGATGTATTGCCCACAGAAATTGAAAGCACTTAAAGTATGGAAACGCCCATTTTATCTTTAACAATACCCACTTACAATAGATCATACTATTTAGATCTAAACCTAAACCAATTGAGTAGTAATCTAAAACTACTAGACAATTATAACGATATTGAAATAATTGTATCAGACAATGCTTCAACAGATGATACGGAGCTTATTATACAAAAACATATTGCAAACGGATTACCTATAAAATATTTAAAAAATGAAGTAAATCTTGGACCCGATGCAAATTTTGAAAAATGTCTTTCAAACGCTAGTGGTAAATATTTTTGGATTTTTGGCGACGACGAATTATTGTTTAACAATTCACTTCCTAAAGTGATTGATGTATTGAAAAAAAATGATGTAGGTTGTATTTATATTAACGGAATAGGATATAAAAACACTTTTGATTTAAGCCTATATGATTATATAGAACCAGAAAATATTCAAATTATTTCAAAACAAGAGTACATAGAAAAAGTTAACTTTTATATCACATTCTGCACGGGCAATATTTTAAATAAAAATTATTTATCACAATCATTAGATACAAAAAAGTATTTAGGAACAAATCTTATTCAAGTACATTGGTATTTAGACGTGTTAAATAATTGTAATAGTCATATCATTTTAAAAGAAAAGTATTTTTTTGCAAAAAATGCGAATACAGGCGGATATAATCTGTTTAAAACTTTTTCAACAAATTTTAATTTAATTTTAAAAGAATATTTGAATGCTAATCAAATTAGATTAATAAATAATTTATTACTAACGGATTTCTTTTCTTTTTTTATAAATGAAACAAATAGTTTTAATAACGAAAAAATCTTATTTGAATTATTTAAAAACTACTACAGTTATCCAATTTTTTGGATAAAAATTGTTTATGAACAAAAAATTAAGAAAATTTCAATAAAAAATAGTTTAAAACAAAAAATTAGGCTCAAGATATTTAATGTGTATAATAATATGTTACAGCTTAAAAAAACGGAAGAATTAAATAAATTAAAACAAAGTTTTAAAGGCATAGGAAACTTTCATTTAGAAGACGATCATTTTATTTTAAATCCTCAGCATATAACTTTTGGAGATAATTTTTATTCAGGCAAGAGATTGAGAATTGAAGCTATTGACTCATTTGGTAAACAGAAGTTTACTCCTAATATAACAATTGGAAAAAATGTTTGCTTTAATACAGATATACATATCGGCTGCATAAATAAAATAGAAATTGGTGATAATTGCCTGTTTGCAAGTCGCATTTATATTACAGATCACCATCACGGAGAACCAACAGCTGAAATGTTAAATTTAGCTCCTAGTGATAGACCTTTGATTTCTAAAGGAGCAGTAACTATAAAAAATAATGTTTGGGTTGGTGAGGGTGTTGCTATTATGCCTAATGTTACCATAGGAGAAAATAGTATCATTGCCACTAATGCTGTTGTTACAAAAGATGTTCCTCCTAATTGTGTTGTAGCTGGTGTACCAGCTCAAG
>DAINSR010000269.1:0-2805 GCA_036741255.1 Flavobacterium sp. | reverse complement strand
TTCAATACCAGTGATGGTTGAGGTTAATTTATCTGCACCCATTCCAATGATTTCAACTGCATCACCTGTGTTTGCAATACCTGTTTCAATACGACCTGTTGCCACAGTACCACGACCTGTAATTGTAAATACGTCTTCAACTGGCATTAAGAAAGGTTTGTCGACATCACGAGCTGGCAATTCAATCCAATTATCAACTGCTTCCATAAGTGCTAAAACAGTATCAACCCATTTAGGCTCACCATTCAATGCACCTAAAGCAGAACCTTGAATTACAGGACCATTATCACCATCATATTGATAGAAAGATAATAAATCTCTGATTTCCATTTCTACTAATTCTAATAATTCAGCATCATCAACCATATCCACTTTATTCATGAATACAACCATTCTTGGCACACCAACTTGACGCCCTAAAAGGATGTGTTCTCTAGTTTGTGGCATTGGACCATCTGTAGCAGCTACTACTAAAATAGCACCGTCCATTTGAGCAGCTCCTGTAACCATGTTTTTTACATAATCCGCGTGACCTGGACAGTCAACGTGAGCGTAGTGACGATTAGCGGTTGCATATTCAACATGAGAAGTGTTGATAGTAATACCTCTTTCTTTTTCTTCTGGTGCGTTATCAATTTGATCAAACGATTTTGCTTCAGAGTATCCAGCATCTGCTAATACTTTAGTAATTGCAGCTGTTAATGTAGTTTTTCCGTGATCTACGTGTCCAATTGTACCAATGTTTAAGTGCGGTTTGGAGCGATCAAAATTTCCTTTTGCCATGATTTAATAATTTAATCTTAGTTATTTATAGTGTTCAAATTTATTCTATTTTTGAGCCAATGTCGGGATTTGAACCCGAGACCTCTTCCTTACCAAGGAAGCACTCTACCCCTGAGCTACACCGGCGGTAAAGTTTTTGTTTCAGCTATGAAGTTTCAAATAAAAAAAGCCTGAAACTTGAAACCTTAAACTTTTATTAGTGGGGAGAGCAGGATTCGAACCTGCGAAGTTCTCACAGCAGATTTACAGTCTGCCCTCGTTGGCCGCTTGAGTATCTCCCCTATTTTATTTTAATTCATTATATTTTACAATATTAATAAGAACATATCTTTTTGAAATAAAACCCAAATTATAATTAACTTAAAAAAACAAGTTTTTTATCAATAACTTTAGTTGGATTTATTGCATAAAAAAAGTCCGCTATTTCTAACGGACTGCAAATGTATGGATTTATTTGTTTAATCAAAATATTTTTACCAATTATTTTAATTAAACATTTGTTCTTAATTTTTCTTTTCTTTTAACTAAAACACGCTCTAAAGAACTTGATGCTGAATCAACTGCTTCTTCAAATGTTTTTGCGGTTTTTTTGACAATTAAATCGTCTCCAGGAATACTAAGTTTAAGTTCTACTATTTTGTTTTCTTTTTCGCTAGTGTTTTCTACTTTTAAAAAAACATCAGCTGAAACAATTTTATCAAAGAATTTTTCTAATTTATTTAGTCTTTCTTGTGTAAAATCAACTAATTTTCTATCAACATTAAAATTAACGGCTTGAACATTTACTTTCATAATTTTTATTTTTTAGTTTTTGTTTATTTTTTATTTCTAGGGTGGGCTTTTTTGTAAACTTTTTGTAATTCTGTCAAACTACTGTGTGTGTATATTTGAGTAGAAGAAAGACTGGCATGACCTAGTAACTCTTTTACAGAATTGAGGTCTGCACCGTTGTTTAATAAGTGAGTTGCAAATGTATGTCTAAGAACGTGAGGGCTTTTTTTTACTTTTTGAGATACACCACTAAAGTATAAATTTATTAAACGATAGACAAAAGTTTCTGAAAGAATTTTTCCGCTTTTTGATAAAATTAACAATTCGTGGTTTTCAATGTGTGATAAATTATCTCTTTTTTTGTTGTATTGTGCTATTAAATCAATGGTGCAAGGCAACAAAGGAATAATTCTTTCTTTATTCCTTTTCCCTAATACTTTGAGTGTTTTACTAACAAAATCGATATTATTTTTTTTAAGATTAATTAGCTCTGACCTTCTTATACCTGTTGTGTAAAATAATTCAACTATTAACTTATTTCTTACAGTTTCAAAGTCATCGGTAGTATTTTCTATGTCATTAATTTGGTTTAATTCCAATTCAGAAAATGGAATTTGGATTTTTTTTGGTGCTTTGAGTGATTTGTGTTTTACCAATGGATTAAACTCTATTTGTTTTATTTTTAATAAAAACTTGTAGTAAGATTTTAGTGAAGATATTTTTCTATTAATGGAACCATTAGAGATATTCTTTTCTACTAAATATACTATCCAGCTTCTAATGTGAGTGTAATGAACATCATTTAAATTATCTATTTGATGGTCGCATTTTAAATAGCTGTGGAATGCGTCAATATCATCTTCATAGGCACGCAAGGTGTGGCTAGAATATTTTTTTTCTTTTTGAAGATAGTCTTTATAGGCCTGAAAATTAGTAATCATAAAAAAACCGCTAGATACAAAGTTACACTTTATAAACTAACGGTTTATTTTTTACTATAAAAAATATTAATTTTCAAACGCTTCTTTTAAGTGCTGAATGTAAGCCGCTTTTTGAATTTTAGCTCTGTGTGTTACAGATGGTTTTATGAAAGCTTGACGTGCACGAAGCTGACGAACAGTTCCTGTTTTATCAAATTTTCGTTTGTAGCGTTTTAAAGCTCTATCTATATTTTCTCCGTCTTTTATTGGTATAATTAGCATAATAGGGACACCTCCTTTCATTAAGGTTGCAAAGCTATGCAAAAATTAT
>DAINSR010000268.1:0-2818 GCA_036741255.1 Flavobacterium sp. | reverse complement strand
AAGACAGACCGTGCAAAAAATATGACGACCGAAAGAAAAAAGAATTATATTTGCCAAATAATGTCAAGACAAACTTATGTCAACAATCTTTGGTAATAAAATCAGAACACTTCGCGAGGAGAAACAAATCCCTCAACGACAGTTAGCTGCTGCGTTAGAGATTGACACAGCAACATACTGTAAGATTGAAAAAGGAGACAGACGAGCGAAACGAGAACAAGTAACTATACTTGCGGACTTGCTTGAAGTTGACTCAAAAGAGTTAATACGTTTATGGTCGGCAGACAAGGTTTACGACATTATTGCCGAAGAAGAAGAAGCAACACAAATTTTAAATGTTGTTGCCGAAAGTATTGTTCAATATAAACGTAAATCAGCCAAAGTATGAAACCACTTGTAAAATACAGAGGAGGAAAGTCAAAAGAAATACCTCATTTGATTAAACACATTCCACAATATAGCGGACGATATATTGAACCGTTTTTTGGTGGTGGTGCTTTGTTCTTTCATTTAGAACCGAAAAGAGCAATCATAAATGACATTAATTCAAAACTCATATCATTTTACTTAGGCGTAAAAAACGACTTTGACACACTCAAAAAAGAATTATCGGAAATAGAGAGGGTTTACGCCATTAACCGCAGAAACTTTGAAGAACTAAAAAGTAAAACACCTGATAAGCGAGTTGAAGATGAAAATGAACCTCTGTATTATCAAATCAGAGATATGTTCAATGAACTGACTGAAAAAAAATACTCTGATGCTTTACTTTATTTTTTCATAAATAAGACTGCATACTCAGGAATGATACGGTACAATTCAAAAGGAGAGTTTAATGTGCCTTATGGACGATATGCAAACCTAAACACTTCATTGGTTACTAAATATCACAGCAAACTACTTGCTAATACAGAAATTTATAATCTCGACTATTCCGAGGTTTTTAAAATGGCGACCAAAGACGACTTTATGTTTTTAGACCCGCCTTATGATTGCGTTTTTTCAGATTATGGTAATGCTGAACACAAAGACGGAATCAATGAAAAGAACCATATTGAATTAGCGAACCAATATAAAAACCTAAAGTGCAAAGCACTTATGGTTATTGGTAGAACACCGCTAACAGAAAAATTATATGGAGACTACATTGTTGATGAATATGGCAAATCCTATGCAGTAAATATTAGAAACAGATTTAAGTCAGAAGCGAGCCACATTCTTATTTCTAACTATGGCAATGAAGCATTAAAACGAGAACCAAAATTAATACTAGAAGAAGAATCTGTTTCCTATGGCTAGAATTGACAGTAAAGTAATTTTTGTAACCACTTCACCACGAACACCTGCAAAGATGATTCCTGAAATTGGGCTTTTACACACCCATTTCGCAGGACAAAGATGGAATACCGAAACTCAAAGAGCTTTTATGGAGTTATTGAGAGAGGAAAACTTTTTCAATGGCGAAGGTGCAAATGACCCAGCATTTAGTGCAAGAGACAGAATAAACAGAGCACCAAAAGCACTTGGCTTTGTCATTTTATCACCAACAATACAACTAACACCGGCAGGAGAAGAACTTGTAAACTCAAGAAGAAAAGACGAAATATTTTTAAGACAACTTCTCAAATTTCAAGTTCCCTCACCATTCCATAAACCGACTGAAAATTCAGCAGAATTTTGGGTAAAACCATACCTTGAACTTTTCAGACTCATTAGACACTTTGGCTCATTGAAATTTGATGAGTTAATGATGTTTGGCTTGCAGTTAGTGGATTACCGAGAGTTTGACTCTATTGTTGAGAAAATCAACCAATTCAGGATTGCCAAAGCACAGAATGAAGGAAACTACAAGCGTTTTAGAGCAGAATATTTCGACAGAGAGCTAAGAGAAATTTATAGTGCAGATATTAGTTCGGGCAATACAAGAACCAGAGAAACAAATGATGCTTCGATTGCAAAATTTCTAAGCACCAAAGCAAGTAATATGAGAGATTACGCTGATGCTTGCTTCCGATATTTAAGGGCAACAGGTTTGGTGAACATTTCGCATTTAGGAAAATCAATCTCAATAGTTCCTGAAAAAATTCAGGAAGTTGATTATTTCTTACAACACACAGATAGAGAACCTTGCTTTATTAATAACGAAGGTCAATATGTTGCTTATCTCGGTAATCCACTTATACCGACACTTCTAACAGACGATAGAGAATTATTAGAACAAAAAATTAGAGCAGAATTTCCTCAACTTGAAATTTCTGAAACTGCAACATTACAAGACCTTAAAAACTTATTTGCGGACGAGTTAGAAAACCGAAAAGAACAAATTCTAACAGAACAAGTTGCTGCAATCAAGGACTACCGATTATTTGAAGATATTTCTACAACATTTGACCAGATACTTGATAATTCACTTTATGACACGCCTCTTATGTTGGAATGGAACACTTGGCGAGCAATGACAATGTTGGATGGAGGAGAGATTAAAGCCAATTTGAAATTTGACGACTTTGGAAATCCAATGTCAACAGCACAGGGCAATATGGCTGACATTGTTTGCGATTATAGCGACTTCGGTTTAACAGTAGAAGTAACTATGCAGAGCGGACAAAGACAATATGAAACAGAGGGTGAACCAGTAACAAGACACCTTGCAAAATACAAAAGAGAAACTGAAAAACCAGCTTACTGTTTATTCATTGCACCGAATATAAATGACGCTTGCAAAGCCCATTTTTACGCACTACACAAAATGAACATTCAATATTATGGTGGAACTTCGACAATAGTTCCATTGCCTTTGAGCGTTTTTATTAAAATG
>DAINSR010000267.1:1579-2833 GCA_036741255.1 Flavobacterium sp. | reverse complement strand
AAATTGGCTTAGGTCTGAAGCCGCTATTATTGCAGCCTCCATTTTCCCGTCAATTATATCTATTTTAATGTCTGCTTCTTTATAAATAATTTCTACTATTTCTTTACCATTATAAGCTTCTCGCAATGCCGATGTTGCACAGGCTTTGTATTGTTCCACTTTGTGTACTTTCATCAGCAATTTAAAAGCTCTCATGGCGTCAATCATTCGTTCAATACTTTCTTGCGAAATTTCTCCAACTGTAAAAGCATCCTGACCCAATCTGATGGGTACGCGTATTAAAGCATTTTTATTAAATTGTGTGGGTTTGTCATCTTGTTCAACAATATTTGTAACTAAAAGCCTCATGGCATTTGAGCCTATGTCTATTGCTGCATATTTTTTGAGTTGCATCATATATTATATTTTAAAATTGGCTTACAGCTCGTCAAAATCTATATTAGTTTTCTTTTTGTAATAATTATACATTTCTATTTGAGCTCTAAATGGTTTTTCGTCTTTGTTCTTTTTGTATTCATTATCTTGATTTTGACTGTGCAAGCGAGCTTTAATATTTGCTTTCCACGAAATTTCAAAAGTGTCTATAAGTTCGTTTTTAATATCTTGATCATAAATGGGGCAAGTAACCTCTACTCTAGCGTCAAGATTTCGAGTCATAAAATCTGCAGATGAAATGTAAACTTCAGGATTATTGTCATTTCCAAAAATGTATATCCTGGAGTGTTCCAAGTAATTATCTACAATACTAATAGCTTTAATATTCTCACTCAAACCTTTTATTTCTGGTATTAAAGAGCATATACCTCTAACAATGAGTTGAATTTTTACCCCTGCTTTACTGGCATCATACAATTTATCTATCATTTTTTTATCGGACAAACTGTTCATCTTTAGTTTCATAAATGCTTTTTTACCAGACAAAGCACTTAAAATTTCCCTGTCAATTAATTTAACTAATCTTGAACGGGTATAGTGTGGCGATACAATGAGGTGCTTGTATCTGTGAATGCGGTAGTTTACATCAAAGAAATCAAATATTTTGTGGGCGTCTTTTAAAATTTTTTGGTTGTATGTAAACAACGTTACATCGGTATAAAAACGTGCTGTTGATTCGTTAAAATTCCCTGTTGAAATAAAACCATATAATTTAGTATTTTCATTTTCCTTTCGTTCAATAATACAAATTTTACTATGAACTTTTAATCCTTTAACGCCAAAGATGAGTTGAATACCTTCTGTTTGCATTTGCTCCGC
>DAINSR010000267.1:0-1568 GCA_036741255.1 Flavobacterium sp. | reverse complement strand
AAGAAATATTACTAGCCTCATCAAACCGAGCCTGTAACTCAATTTGAACAATTACATTTTTACCGTTTCGGGCGGCATTTATTAGTGAACTAACTATTTGCGAGTTTTTTGCTAATCTATATAAGGTTATTTTTATAGATTGAACCTTTGGATCTAATGCTGCTTCTCTTAAAAATCGAATTAAGTAAGAAAAAGATTGATAAGGTGTGTG
This sequence comes from Flavobacterium sp., assembly GCA_036741255.1. Classification (GTDB taxonomy): domain Bacteria; phylum Bacteroidota; class Bacteroidia; order Flavobacteriales; family Flavobacteriaceae; genus Flavobacterium. Next base: position 1,357 of record DAINSR010000267.1, on the reverse strand, counting down.
GAGCAAATAATCTTTTTTCTTGATTTTTGATAAAATGCTTCCTTCTAAATCTAAACCAGGAATGGGTAATGCAACATTTTGTTTGTAGAGTAAGTCAAATCGTCCGAGGTTTGGAAATTCCATATAATCGCGTCTGTTGTGATACCTTCCTCCCGGAATAATGCTATCAGAACTATCAATTTTCATTCTTTTTAGAAGAAATTTTAAAGTGTCTGCAGCTATATCTTGATCATAAACAAAACGAACGGGTTCTCCAATTCTTCGGTCTTTCACAGAATTTGAAATTTTTTCTAACAAACTTTTAGATAAATCACTGTCAAACTCAAGCTGGGCATCGCGAGTAATTTTTATCATGTGAGCCTCAATAGATTCATAATCAAAAACATTAAAAATACTATGCAAATTATAACGAATTACATCGTCTAAAAGAATTACATAGTGCTTTTCATTATTTGAAGGCAATACTACAAACCTGTTGATGGTTTTAGGAATTTCTACTATTGCATATTTTACATCTTTTTGTTGTGGAGTGCTATTTAATGCTGACTCTTGTGATGGATTCATTACTAATTTAACCGCCAAATAGCCCAAAGTATCTCTGAGTAACGGAAAATCCTTTAGTTCATTTAGCATAATGGTTACCACTGCTGGACTTACTTTTTGTATAAAAAAGTCCTTAATATAATTTGCCTGTTCTGTGTTTATTTCTTTTTCATTGATAATATAAATATTTTCATTTTTTAACTTTTCTTCTATGTCGCTTAAAATTTGTAAACTCTTTGCTTGATGGGCAATAGCAATTTCTGTTATGTCTTTCAATAATTGGTTTGCAGAAATACCACCTAAAATTTTGTCTGATTTTTGATTTTCTAAACTCAATCGTCTGATAGCGGCATAGCGAACCCTAAAAAATTCGTCTAAGTTATTTGAAAAAATCCCTATAAAACGCAATCTATCTAAAAGCGGAACCGTTTCATCGGCAGCTTCTTGTAAAACACGTGCATTGAAAGTGAGCCAACTAATTTCTCGCTCAATATATATGTGTTCTATTTGATTATCAATTGATTTTTGTATCATGGTTTTAAATCTTTTGGAAAAATTATTTTGGTAATTATCCCATTTTCTTTAGTTGTTTTTTGTGCTTCAAAACTAATGAAAACCACCCTGAATATGGGTATATTTTCTATGTTATAATTTCCAAAAGTACTAACAAAATTACTAATAGCATTGTTGCTTGCAAATACAATTAAATTTTTATATTAAATTGATTTAATAATTTTTTGAAAATCAGTAACGTTAAGCCCAAAATACGCATTAGAAATCTATTACAAACTAAAACTACTTCAAAAATAACTCC
>DAINSR010000266.1:0-2837 GCA_036741255.1 Flavobacterium sp. | reverse complement strand
AATAATATTACCGTCTTTATATTGTGCAAATAATGCATTTTTTACTTGTTCATAAACTCCATTTTTAAAAATACTCCCTCCACCATAGGCAAGTAAAATCTTTGTGTTTTGTGGTACTAAACTAAATAATTTTGCTATTTGTCCCTTTCCAAATATGTAATTAACAGGATTGTATAATTCAAAGTTGTTCATAAAAATAAATATTAAAACGTATTAAATAATACAACAAAAATAAAGGATTTATTCAAGCATTTACAATAATAGAATGTCAATAGATTTTAATGCAAATTGTAAGCCGATTTTTAAAACTAAGCTTTACTCACAATAATCAATGTTAAATATGAAATAGTAAGTCGATGCTTTTTTAAAAAGCTTAAAAAAAATCACTTTTTATAAAAATTATTGTGTGCTACATAATCCCACACTTTGCTGGGCAACATGGGGACTATATTTTTACCGTTTTTAATATTCTCACGAATAAATGTTGAGGATAATTCTATTATAGGTGCATTTACAAAATGTATTTTTTCTTTAAACATATTGAGATTCGTTAACGCATCATCATATTGATCAAAAGACAATCTAGGATATACATAAATTTCATTATTTTGAAGAATAGATTCATAATTTTTCCATTTATGAAAGGAATTTAAGTTGTCTTGACCCATAATTAATGAAAATTGATAATTTGGATATTTTTCAAACAAATGCACTAATGTATTAATGGTATAATTGGGTTGAGGTAACTTGAATTCAACATCTGATGGTTTAATCTGATGATAATTTTCTGTTGCCAAATACACCATTTGTAACCGATGATAACCATCTAATAACGATTTTTTATTCTTGTGAGGATTGTGAGGGGTAACCACCATCCAAATTTGGTCTAAATCTGTGTGTTCTACAAAATGATTAGCAATAATGAGATGCCCAATATGAATGGGATTAAATGTACCAAAATAAAGTCCAATTTTCATTAAAATATAGAATTAATATAAATACGCATTAGACTCAAGAGATTTGCTCGAACTAACGAAGCAAATCACCACAAATTAAAATTACTTCAAAAATTTATTGTAGGCGATAAAGACCCCTTAAATTCAACTAACAAATGCAACTTTGCTCTTTTTAGTACATAATTGTGCTTCAATAAGCTGATGTGATAGTTATATCTTTTCATTAGTGTTTACTTCATAATAAATGTTATCATTATTTTATGCCCCTAGAGCTTTTCTGAACTGGCGAAGCGTTTTACAGTTGTTCCCAAAAAAAACTTATTATCAATGGCTGTTTCATAATCTTACAACTTAGGATTAGCTATTGTTTTGTATAAATTTATTAAAGCATTGTAAAATTCATTTTCTAATTTTAATCCGTTTATTTGGCTGGTTACTAAGCTGTTTTCTCTTGTATTTATTAAAAATAACGAACTTTCTCCAAGATTAAAAAGTTGTTCTTCACCACTGAGCAGGGTATTTAAATTTTTAATTAAGTTGTTGTTAATTTTTATTTGTTTTTCTAATGAAGCAATTTCTATTTGCTGTGCTTCTATTTTATTTTTGATGTTTACTCGTTCAGATGCTAAAGAAAATTCAGTGTCCTGAACTTTCAGTTTGGCTAATTTGAGCTTGGATCGTTCTTTTCTGAGAAAGAGAGGCAAAGCAAAATTGACCCCCACTTTATAATCTTGAAAACGATAGTTGTCAAAAGCACTAGGCTCAGAGAGGTAGTTGTAACTTAAATCTAGTCTTGGTAGCAACTGATTAGCTCTGAGGCGTTGTTCATTTTTTAGAATATCAATTTTTGTGTTAAGGGCGTTTAATTTGGGGTGATTATTTAAGTCAAAATTATCAATGTTGTTTGTTTCTAAAGTGTTTTTAATGGTTAAACTCAAATTAGTTTCTGGATATAAATTTTCGTCTAGCTCTACCGGAACGTTATTTTCTAGCCACAAAAAATTAGAAAGTTCAAGCCTTGATTTTTGAAGTTTTAAATTAGAGTTTTCTAGATTTAGTTGTCTTAAATTTACTGTTATGGAAGCTTCTGTACTGTCTATTGCGGGTTTGTCTCCCTCATTTATAAGTTCTAGAACGCCTTTGTATCTAATGTTTGCGTTTTCTAAAAAGTTTTTGTAAAGCTGTACTTCATTATAGTTTCTTTTCCATTCAAAATAAGCAATAGCAGCTCTATGTAGTACTTCTATGGCTTCTAAATTTCTTTCGGCTTCGTTAATTTTTTGTTGCAATTTTGCGTTTCGTATATCGGTCATTCGCTGGTTGATAAACAAACCCTGACCCACAGGAACGGTAATACCTAGTGATGTTAATCCGCTGTTTGGCACAGTCATGTCTGGATTTAAGTAAACACCTTCGTTGTTGTCAAAAGCGGCTTTTACTTCAATGCCATACCATGTGGGGATTTTAAAACTTCCGTTGAGTATAGAGTAATAGTTTTGATTTTTGTATTGTTTATTTGTGTAATCTGCTTCTATCTTGGGGTCAAAAGCACCACGGGCTTCCATGAGCAAGGCTTGTGCCTCGTTTAGTTTTAAGTTTGCTTGTTTTACTAATGGATGGTATTTTTTTACATAGCCCAGATACTCATTAAAAGTAAATTCTTGCAGGTTATTTTTTTGTGCCACAAGGACATAAGAAATAAAAACAAATAGGGTATGAAATAGTTTTTGCATCTTTTTGGTTAATTCTTTTTTTGAGCTGCTATTATTAGTTTTGTGTTTTCAAATATAAAAAAAAATGTGCAAAAAAAAAAATTAGAATGGAGCGATACTTTTGAGTGGATAATGTTTTAATAAGCATGTTTGTTCCCCAAAACATTTT
>DAINSR010000265.1:0-2844 GCA_036741255.1 Flavobacterium sp. | reverse complement strand
TAATATTGAACCCCTGTAGTCTTTAGTATTAATCAATTCGTCTTTTCCATTAGGCAGTTCAAAATCTAACATTTGCTTTCCCACTTTTGAACTATTGATAGGAAAAATACTTCTTTTTAAAGTCAATACCAAATTATAATCTAATGATTTTACATCTAATTTGTTATATAATTTCTGCACCTTTTTTATATCAGCTAATGAGTCTCTAGAGTATATCAATAACAAATTTGATGAGTAGATGTGATTTGGGTATCTTGAAATAATTTCGTCTAATTTATGGTAGTGCTTCTCTTGCCAATCGGTATCATGCTGGTACTTGTATTTAAAGTCTTCATATTCCTTTTCAATTAAACTTGTCTGGGTTCCTGATATTGAATTTATAATCAACCAATCAAATTCATAGTAATCAATTATTTTTTTTTCAATACTAATATCCATTTTAATATTTTCATTCTCTAAATAAAAATCTTTATAACAAACCGTTGCTTGATTTGTTGTAAAATAACCCACACTAACATCAGGTGAGTATCCCTTAAAATTAAATTTATTATTAATTACCAAGCAACTATCTTTTATGTTGTTGTAACTAAGATATAAATATCCACTGTATTCTTTTCCTCTAATAATTCCATCTATGGTAAAATAATTATTCTTGAGCTGTCCAAACGAATTATAAGATAAAAGTAAAAATGCAACTATTTTAAAACTAAAATTGGTTTTCATTCTTTGAAAATTTATTACAGCCAGTTAAAAACTGGCTGCAAAGTTTTAAATACTAAATACAAACACGACCATAGTCTCCTCCACATGGCGGATAAAATCCACTTACCGAAAAACCACTACAGCATTCAGAGTTAAATCGACATGGCTCACATGATTTTTTACAATTACCACCATAATCACCACTCCCCGCCATTATGTTACTCATTTCGTTTCTTGTAAGTTTACTTTTTGCACTAGTAAAACTCATTTTCTCTAATTGTTTCATGTTCTTTATAATTTAAGTTAAACATTTTTATAAAACAAATTCTAATCATATTCGCGTACTGATTATTTAAGAACTAATGTAGATTTTATTTTAATAATGTAAAATTATACAAATGTGTTTAATTAAAAAATGCAATTATCAGCAAATGATTTGCTAATTTGCTCAAATTTAAAATTTATGATTAAACAAACTTAAATGATATTATTTTTGTACTAAACCTCCTCTATACTATGACCACATGAAAAAAAATAATTATTTTCTTTTTGTTATTGTATTTTTTTCTTATAAAACTATTTATGCCCAAAACACAAAATGGACACTAGAAAATTGTATTAAATATGCAATAAAAAATAATATTTCTGTTAAAAATATTGAACTAGATGTAAAAAATTCTGAAATTGATAAAAAAACCGCTTTAGGAAATTTTCTTCCGTCATTAAATTTAAATGCTACTCACTCTTGGAATATTGGATTAAACCAAGACATTACAACAGGATTACTTAGAAATCAAACTACCCAGTTTACCTCGGCAAGTGCTTCAGTAGGAATTGATATTTATAAAGGATTGAAAAATCTGAACACGCTACGCCTTGCAAATCTTTCAAAAGTCGCAACTCAATACCAACTTCTAAAAATGAAAGAGGATATTACTCTGAATGTTGTAAATGCTTTTTTACAAATATTATTTAATCAAGAGAATCTTAAAGTGCAACTAGAACAGCTAAATATCAGTGAAAACCAATTAATCCGTTCTGAGGAGTTAGTAAGTGCTGGTACATTACCAAGAGGAGATATATTAGATATAAAAGCTTCTGTTACAACAAATATTCAAAATGTCATAATTGCTGAGAATACACTTTTAATATCTAAATTGAGTTTATCTCAGTTGTTGCAATTAAAAGATTTTGATACTTTTAATATTGCCACCGAGGAATACCTTGATTTCAACTATACAATTTTAAATAAAGATCCAAATATTATTTATGAAAAGGCAATTGAAAACAGAACAGAAATTAAAATTGCCAAAACAAATCTTGAAATTGCTCAAAAAAATCTGGTTATTGCAAGAGGGGGATTTTATCCCAGTCTGACTGGATTTTATAATTTTAATTCTAGAGTTTCAGACGCTAATGACCTTTTAAAAAATTCTGAAGGTCAAATAATTGGCATCAGGGGACCTAATTCCTTTCTTATGCAGTTTAATGCAAATAAAGGACAGAGTTTTGGTGGTCAGCTTACCATTCCTTTATTTAACGGTTTTACTGTTAAAAACAATGTAGAACGCTCAAAGGTTTTGATTCAAAAATCTAAAATGACTTTACAACAGCAAGAACAAGATTTGCAAAGAAACGTATATACAGCTTTTATAGATGCAAAAGGGGCATTGAAAGCATATGAATCAACTTTAAAATCTTTAGAAGCAAGACAACAATCATACAAGTTTGCGAAAGAACGTTATGAAATGGGGATGATAAATTCTTTTGAATTAAATCAATCTCAAGCTCTACTTGCTAACGCACAGTCAGATGTTATTAAAACTAAATATGATTTTATCTTTAAAATAAAAATTCTTGAATTCTACTTTGGTATTCCTATCATCAAAAACTAACTCAAACACCCAATTCAATTCCATTTTAAAACAAGGTGCTAAAAAAGTTTAGCTTTAATCTTAATAATATATTTATTATATTTACCTTCACAACTATTCGAAAGTTCACACAAAGAAAGTGTTTGAAAATGCGTTATTTTGAAAAAATTCTCATTTTTTTTCAGATATGGCATTTTTCAGACGTTCCAAAAATACAAGTAAACCCTTATTAGGACAAATTTTAGGATTAATTCCTTCGCATATACTT
>DAINSR010000264.1:0-2886 GCA_036741255.1 Flavobacterium sp. | reverse complement strand
TAAGCAAAAAGATTTAACGGATTATTTACAACTATTAGAAGAAGCAAAAAAACGGGATCACAGAAAGCTGGGTAAGGAGTTAGAATTATTTCATTTTTCACACCGAGTAGGACAAGGATTGCCATTATGGTTGCCAAAAGGTGCTGCACTGCGAGATAGACTGGAACAATTTTTAAAGAAAGCACAAAAGAAAGCAGGATATGAGCAAGTTGTAACACCACACATAGGGCAGAAAGAACTTTATGTAACCTCTGGCCATTATGCAAAATATGGTGCAGATAGTTTTCAGCCGATTCAAACTCCAGCTGAAGGAGAAGAATTTTTGTTAAAACCCATGAACTGTCCGCATCATTGTGAAATATATAATGCCAAGCCATGGTCTTACAAAGATTTACCCAAGCGATATGCAGAATTTGGAACTGTTTATAGATATGAACAAAGTGGAGAGTTGCATGGGCTTACTCGTGTTAGAGGATTTACACAAGATGATGCCCATATTTTTTGTACCCCTGACCAGCTAGACGAAGAGTTTAAAAAGGTAATAGATTTAGTTTTATATGTTTTTGGTTCACTAGGGTTTGAGAATTTTACGGCACAAATATCATTGCGAGATCAAGAAAACAGGGATAAATATATAGGAAGTGATAATAACTGGGAAAAGGCAGAGCAAGCCATAATAAATGCGGCAAAAGATAAGAATTTAAAGACAGTAATAGAATATGGTGAAGCCGCTTTTTATGGTCCGAAGTTAGATTTTATGGTTAAAGATGCACTAGGCAGAAGTTGGCAACTAGGCACCATTCAAGTTGATTATAATTTGCCCGAGCGATTTGAGCTTAGTTACAAAGGGAGCGATAATGAGTTGCATCGACCTGTTATGATTCACAGAGCACCATTTGGATCAATGGAACGTTTCATTGCTATATTAATAGAACATACAGGTGGTAGCTTCCCTCTTTGGTTAATGCCTGAACAAGTAATTATTTTATCATTAAGTGAGAAATATGAAAAATATGCAAAAAAAGTTTTAGATTTGCTAGAAAATAACGAAATTCGCACGCTGTTAGATAATAGAAACGAGACAATAGGGAAGAAAATTAGGGAGGCTGAAGGACAAAAATATCCTTTTATGCTTATCATTGGAGAGGAAGAAGAAAAAAACAATTCGGTGTCTGTTAGAAGACATGGACAAGATGGAAAAGGTAATACAACTCTAAGGATTGAAGAATTTATAAGCCTTGTTGAAACAGAAGTATACAAATCGTTACATTCATTTGAAGTTTAATCAACCTGTATAACAGGACTAAATAATAAAGCCATAGCAATAAAAAACAACAGAGGTTATCAACCTCGAGTAGAAAAGAAAGATGCTCACAGAATAAATAATTTTATTCGTGTTGCCGAGGTACGCCTTGTGGGAGATAACATTGAACCTAAGGTATATAAAACTTCAGAAGCTCTGAGAATAGCAGAAGAGCAAGAGTTAGATTTGGTTGAAATATCTCCCAATGCAGAGCCACCTGTTTGTAAAATAATGGATTACAAAAAATTTCTTTACATGCAAAAAAAGCGTGAGAAGGAAATGAAAGCAAAATCATCTCAAGTAACCGTTAAAGAAATACGTTTTGGTCCTCAAACAGACGAGCATGACTATGAATTTAAGAAAAAAAATGCTGAAAAATTCTTAAAAGAAGGTTCAAAATTAAAGGCTTTTGTTTTTTTTAAAGGGAGATCAATAATTTATAAAGAGCAGGGACAAATTTTGTTACTACGACTTGCTCAAGATTTCGAAGAATTTGGAAAGGTTGAAGCGTTACCAGTATTAGAAGGAAAACGTATGATTATGTTTATAGCACCAAAGAAAAAGAAGTAAAACCCCTCCGCTAATTTTTTATACGAGAGGTAAATTAAAAATAAGTAAGTAAGATAAATATTAAATTAAGGAAGAAATGCCTAAAATGAAAACAAAATCTAGTGCTAAAAAACGATTTAAAGTTACTGGAACTGGAAAAATTAAAAGAAAACATGCTTTCAAGAGTCATATTTTGACTAAGAAATCTAAGAAGAGAAAATTAGCTTTGACACACTCTACTTTAGTTCATAAAACAGATGAGAAAAGCATCAAAGAACAATTAAGAATTATTTAATTAGTATCAAGATTCAAGAATTAAAAATTACTAAAAAGTTCTTTGAAGGTTAAAACAATTTAAAAATAACCATGGAGTATGGCAATTAAGTTCCTTTGATTAAATTCGGGACGCCTGCTACAAAAAACAATTAAAATTATGCCAAGATCAGTAAATTCAGTTGCTAAGAGAGCACGTAGAAAAAGAGTATTAAAGTTAGCCAAGGGTTACTTTGGAAGACGTAAAAACGTTTGGACAGTAGCGAAGAACGCGGTAGAGAAAGCATTAGTATATGCTTATCGTGATAGGAAAGCAAATAAGAGAAACTTTAGATCCTTGTGGATTGTTCGTATCAATGCAGGTGCACGATTACATGGTATGAGTTATTCTCAGTTTATGGGAAAAATTAAAGCAAACCAAATTGAATTGAACCGAAAGGTTCTTGCCGATTTAGCTATGAATCACCCAGAAGCTTTTGCAGCTGTTGTTAAAAAAATTAAATAAAACGTCTAACCGTTTATCTTACTTACCAATATTAAACCTCGATACTAATCGAGGTTTTTTTAATTTAACCTAAAAATAACAAATGAACAGATGAAGCTAAAAGTAAAATTAGATGCCTCACTTATTTTTTAGGTCATTTTTTTGTACAGTATCGTCTAAAATTCTATTCAAAATTCAAAAAATCAATTTTTTACTATAAAATAGGGTCTGCTGAAAAACTCAAGCGACCCTTATTTTTTTATCCATTTTGTTTTCA
>DAINSR010000263.1:0-2903 GCA_036741255.1 Flavobacterium sp. | reverse complement strand
TGGATTTTTAAACTCAAAATTAGTTATTTTATTCTAATGCGTAATTTGGGTTGAAGATGACACCTTAAAAGCTCGTGCCACTGGGCAAAGCTCATTTCCATTGAGTGCAAAAAATGAAAACACATTTATTTTTTCTGCAGCAAATATTTAAATAGTTTTTGAAAAAGATAGTTTAGTGTTAAAACAAGCTGGCAGTAAATTTAAGTTTACTAAGGAATAGATCCTTACAATCTTTTTGTAGATTCACGCTCTCGCAACTCCGTTTTTATTATGATTGTTTTATATTCTGGAATTTCCTTGTCAGATTTATCTTCAAGTCTATCAATTAAAAGGTTTGCAGCATTTTTTCCAATTTCAGGGGCATGCTGACTCACGGTAGAAAGACTGGGTGATAATCTTTTTGACCAAACACCATCGGCAAAACCTATAAAATTAATTTCATCTGGAATTTTAAAACCCATTTTTAAAATTAATCTAAAAGCCGCTGTAGTTGCCATTTCATTCAAGGCAAAAATTCCGTCTATGTTATCTGTTGATAAGAGCTTTTTTAGTTTAATTTCTACTGTCTCTACATCATTTTCTGAAATCAAAAAATTATCGTTATAATTAGAATTTAAACTTGAAATAGCTTTTTTAAATCCATCTAAACGAAGTTTTCCCACGCTTGTGTTGTCAATACTAGAAAGTAATACAATTTTTTTGCAACCTAGTTTGATCAAGTGATTTGTGGCATCATAGGCTGAGTCAAAATCATCAACAATAACCTTATCACATTTTATTTCATCAGTAACCCTGTCAAACATAACTATGGGAGTTCCTGAATTTAAAATTTCTTTTAAATGATTGTATTTTTTTTCAGATTGAGTTTCCTCAGCAAGCGAAATAATAAAACCATCAATAGTGCCATTATTAAGCATAAACATTACTTGTTCTTCTTTTTTTTGTGACTCATTAGAGATTCCTGTAATCACATTATACCCGCGTTCATGGGCTCTTTTTTCTAAACCACTAAAAACTTTTGCAAAAAAGGGATTTAAGATATTTGGAATAATAACACCTATAGTATTTGTACGCTGATTTTTTAAGTTTTTTGCAATGCTGTTAGGTCTATAATTTTTTAAAACAGCAAATTCCTTTATTTTATTTTTTGTTGCCTGACTAATTTCTGGACTATCGCTCAAAGCCTTTGAAACAGTTGAAACAGAAACATTTAGTTCTTTTGCAATTTGTTTTAATGTAGCTTTAGATTTCATATTCATAAGTTTTTGTTTGTTATCAAATATTCCTTGATAATGTAAAAGACAAGTTATGGTATTGATTTTATTTATAGTGTTTGTAAAGTTAAAACGCAACTAAAGGCAATTTCATAAACCGATGATTATTGTTCATTATAAAATTTTACATTGAATACAAAAGCAATGTCAAAAAAGTGTTTTTTATATGCTAAGAAAAACAACACACATACAAGTACAAATATTAAAAAAATAAGTTTAAAAAATGATGATTTTAAAAAAATTATTTGATACAAAACAACTTTAGAAAACAAAATATAAATTTTAACAAATGAATTTTTATATAACTTGTTCATTTGCAACACAGATAATAATACAATTGATGTTTGGAAATATAATAAATAGTTGTACTTTTGCACTCCCTTTGTCAAAAGATTTTAGGGAATGGAATGTTTAATTAAAAAAAAATATTGTGAACACATTAAGCTACAAGACAATTTCAGCAAACAAAACCACTGCAGATAAACAGTGGATTGTTGTAGATGCTGAGGGTCATAACTTAGGTCGTTTATCAACAAAAGTTGCAATGCTTTTAAGAGGTAAATACAAACCAAGTTATACACCGCACGTTGACTGTGGAGATAACGTAATTGTTATCAACTCAGAGAAAATCAACCTGACGGGTAACAAGCTAGACGAAAAAACATACATTCGTCACACGGGTTATCCAGGAGGTCAAAGAAGTTTAACTGCTAAAGTAATGCAACAAAAAAATCCTGCAACCTTAGTAGAAAAAGCTGTAAAAGGAATGTTGCCTAAAAACAAATTAGGTGCTGAATTATTCCGAAATTTAAATGTATTTGTAGGTGCTGAGCATACACATGCTGCTCAAAAACCTAAAACCGTTAACCTAAACGATCTAAAGTAATGGGAGTTATTCACAAAATCGGTAGAAGAAAATGTGCCGTAGCACGTGTTTATGTTTCAGAAGGAACAGGTAAAATTACCGTAAACAAAAAAGAATTTGCAACGTACTTCCCAACAGCTACTTTACAATACAAAGTGATGCAACCATTGTCTATGACAGAAAACGCAACAAACTTTGATGTTAAAATAAATGTTTATGGTGGAGGTTCAACAGGTCAGGCAGAAGCTGTGAGAATGGCAATAGCAAGAGCTATGTGCGAAGTTGAAACAGAAAACAGAGCTATTTTAAAACCAGAAGGATTATTAACAAGAGATCCTAGAATGGTAGAACGTAAAAAATTCGGTCAGAAGAAAGCAAGAAAAAAATTCCAATTCTCAAAACGTTAATACAAAACTTATTTCTGTATTTTTCAAAGAGCATTCAAATATTTTATTGCATCGAATTATCACATTAAAAACTGAATTTATTCAGTTCACTAAAATTGAATTTATAACACAGTTGCCGATATTCCTTTAATTAACAAAGGGAATTAGTTTAGCATCTAAATGAAGCTTAAAGTTTTAGCTATAACAGCTATCCACTAAAAGAACATTGCTATAACACGGAACGTAAACTATTACACAATGGCAAACAGAATTGACGTTAAAGAATTATTAGAGGCAGGGGTTCATTTTGGACACATGACTCGCAAATGGGACCCAAACATGGCTCCATATATTTATATGGAACGTAATGGTATTCAT
>DAINSR010000262.1:0-2914 GCA_036741255.1 Flavobacterium sp. | reverse complement strand
CGTGGGAAAGTTTACCAACGGATTTTTAGCTGATTACAGTAACATCAAGCGATTCATTTCAGTAGGGTTGCTCGTTTCTGCAATTGCAAATTTGATAATGGGGTTTACCAGTTCATTCTACTTTTTTGTTGCCTGCTGGGCAGTAAACGGATGGGTTCAGTCTATGGGTTCACCAGCATGTATTGTGTCTTTATCTCGATGGTACACTAATAAAGAAAGAGGTAGTTTTTATGGTTTTTGGAGTACTAGTCATAATATTGGAGAGGCACTCACTTATGTATTAACGGCAGTTGTTGCTACCTATTTTGGTTGGCAATGGGGTTTTAGAGCTGCAGCAGCGATTGGGTTGCTGGGGGGTGTTATTGTGAGTTTATTTTTTCATGACTCGCCCGAAAGCAAAGGAATTCCTCCAGTAAATGAAGATTTTAGAAAAGAAAAAATTTCAATATGGGATGAACAAAAGGGAGTATTAAAAAATCCTTATGTTTGGATTTTAGCTTTTTCAAGCGCATTTATGTATATTTCAAGATATGCCGTCAACAGCTGGGGACCTTACTATTTTGAAACCGCTAAAGGGTATACACTCACACAATCTAATACACTTGTGGCCATTAGTGCCGTGTGTGGCATTTTAGGAACTGCATCTTCTGGATTTGTTTCTGATAAATTATTTAACGGCAGACGCAACAAACCTGCACTTATTTTTGGACTAATGAATGTATTTGCTTTATGCTTGTTTTTATTAGGACCAAAAAATGTTTGGTGGATTGATGTAATTAGTATGGTTACTTTTGGACTAGGAATTGGGGCTCTCATTTGCTATTTAGGTGGTTTAATGGCAGTTGATATTGCCTCAAAGCAAGCTTCAGGTGCCGCATTAGGTATTGTAGGAATCATGAGTTACCTTGCAGCTGGAATTCAAGATATTGCAAGTGGATATTTGATAGAAAGCAATAAAACCATCGTAAATGGGGTTACACTTTATGATTTTGATCAAATTTCTGTTTTTTGGATTTCATCTGCAGTTATATCATTACTTTTAGCATTATTCACTTGGAAAAAAACCTAAAAAGAAATTTGATGATTTTTAAATCACTTGTAAATTAAAATAAAGTTAAATGCCATTTTTCTTCAATACTTTTTTTTATATTGACGAAAAATATAAAACTAACAAAAGTTGTTTAACCCATTGTCAATGAATCGTTTACATGTATTAATGTTAATTGTTTTTTTGCTTACTATTCCGTCTATTGCACAAAATGTCATAAAACATAAAGTTGTTAGTGGCGATTCTTTTTACTCTTTAGCAAAAAAATATAATGTAACAGAAAGCGATTTATATGAATTAAACCCTACTTTAAAAGGCAAAACATTACAGATAAACACAATCATTCGCATTCCTGAAAAAGCAACTATCAACAAAGTTTCAAGTAATTTTCACAAAGTTACATTAGGAGAATCTTTTTATTCTATTGCAAAAAAATACAATCTTTCGCTTGATGATTTAAAAAGTTATAATCCCACAGTTGATGCAAATTCGTTAAAAATTGGTACACAAATCGCATTAGTAGGTACTACAAATAGTTTAAAAGATAAAAATAAAGAAAAAAATAAACCTGTAGAATCAGCGTCTAGCGAAATTATACACAAGGTCAAAAAAGGTGAAACTATTAGTCAAATAACAGAAAAATACAATGTAAGCTTTAGAGAATTAAAAAAATTAAACCCTGGTTTAGATGTCAAGCTTCAAATTAATGATTTAATTGTAATTAAAAAAGGTAACGAAAAAACAAAGCCAGAAATAATAGAACCCGTTGTAGAGCCCGTAAAAATAATAAGTCCTGTTACAACCCAACTTGAAATTATTGCTTCTGCAGATGATAATTTTGAAGAGCCAGATGACTCTGGAGAAATTACCCATGTTGTAATTCGTGGTGAAACATTGAACAGTATATCAAAAAAATATAAAATTACACTCGAAAAATTAAAAGAATTAAACCCAAAAGTTACAGATAAAATATTTCCGGGCAGAAAATTAATTATTAAAAAAGGAATTATTACAGAAGAGGTAACTCCAGTTATTGTATATCCAGATATTGAAGAGTTTGTTGAAGAAATAGCCCCTCCCATTTCAGAAAAAGGAATGGAAACTGCACGCCAACTCATAGATATAGCCTCTGAACATTTAGGAACTCGCTATAGAAGTGGCGGAACCAAAAGCGGAGGTTTTGACTGCTCAGGTCTAATGTGTTATACGTT
Source organism: Flavobacterium sp. (assembly GCA_036741255.1). Lineage (GTDB taxonomy): Bacteria > Bacteroidota > Bacteroidia > Flavobacteriales > Flavobacteriaceae > Flavobacterium. Next base: position 655 of record DAINSR010000262.1, on the reverse strand, counting down.
CTCTCAATTAAATATTAAGCTTCCCAGAACATCAAATCAACAATCACGAATAGGGAAAAAAGTTAGTAAAAATTATGCTCAAAAGGGAGATTTAATCTTCTTTTCTACAAATGGTAGGGGTACCGTAAATCATGTGGGGCTTATCACAGAGATAATAGATGATGAAATCTTTTTTATTCACTCATCTGTAAAACGAGGGGTAATTGTTTCTTCCATAAAAGAAACTTATTATGCAAGACGTTTTGTTAGAATTAATAGAGTTTTAGATATTATCAACTAAATGAATATTGTCAATTAAATTGCTAATTTTCTGTTTTTTTTTGTAATTATGTTGTGTCGTCAGCTGTTTATAATACATTATATACTTTTTTCACTTCTGATGATGATTTATTTTTATGATAATAAAACAACTTTTATCATAAATGAAAAAGCATTAACAAAATCTTTAAATCTAGCCGTTTTTGTCAAACAGTTACTACCTCCGTTTCATAAATATAATAGCAAAAAGTTGAAAAACTTTTAAGTAAATTCACAGCCGTCCTAAAGTTTTTCAAAAACGCTGAAAAAACTTTGTTAAGTCTCTGTTTATAGGGGCAAACTTGCTTGAGAGCTGGAATTATCTCTGTTGAAGAGTGTATTTTCAGGTGGTTTTTTT
>DAINSR010000261.1:0-2921 GCA_036741255.1 Flavobacterium sp. | reverse complement strand
AGCAACGATTATGATTTGCAATTAAAAGGATATAAAATGGTGCCCGAACTAGGAACCTACTTTTTTAGTATTTCAACCATTTGTATAATTCTTTCCAGCTTGGTTTTTTTCCATATATCAATATTCCAATGCGATATATTTTTGCGGCAAGCCAAACGACTAATAAAAAAGTAGTAAATAAAACAATTAAAGAAAATAATAACTGCCATATTGGTACTCCAAACGGAATTCGCATAATCATTACAATGGGAGATGTGAGTGGAAAAATTGAAAAAATTGTAGCTACTGTTCCATGCGGATCATTCAAAACTGTAAAAAAACCAATATAAACACCTAAAATAAGCGGTAAAATTATAGGTAATAAAAATTGTTGTGAATCTGTTTCAGAATCTACAGCTGCTCCAATTGCTGCATAAAAGGAACTGTATAAAAAATATCCACCCGCAAAATAAAGCAAGAATGAAATAAAAAGAGTTCCTAACGGCAAAGTCAAAATCTCAGATATATAGATTTTAATAGTCGAAAGCATATCAGGTTGAATGTGATGTATAGTATCAGTTGAAACTACTGAAGCTCCTAATTGAAAGCCAAATAAATATGAAAAAATGAAAAATAAAACACCACCCATAATAGCCCAAATTACAAATTGTAATAAGCCAGCCAATGCATTACCAATAATTTTTCCCATCATCAATTGAAATGGTTTTACAGATGATATTATAATCTCAATAATACGATTGGTTTTCTCTTCAATAACACTACGCATAACAAAATTTCCATAAATAACAATAAACATCATTATCAGATATCCAAAAGCACCGCCTATAAATAACTTAATTTCGTTTAAACCTTTAACTGTTTCCCCTCCCGAAAATTTAGACAATTTTAAACTAGAGGAAACTCGCGAATCTTCAATTTTTTTTGAATCAAAACCCAAAGCGTTCAATTTATCAGAGGTCAAAATAGAATCTACAATCTGTTCAACTTCAGATACAAAATTTAAACTTGGACTCTCCTCAGAAATATATTCAACTTTTGATTTAAGTTGTTGCAAAGAATCTACACTCGGAATGTACAACAAACCGTCATAACTTTTTGCAGCTGTGTCTTTTGCAATTTTAAAAGGTAAAAAAGAAAGATCTATATATCTAATATTTTTTTTGTTTTTAAATTGTTTCACAAACACTCCAGAAGCATCATGTATGGCAATTGAACTTGCATTTTCTTTCTCCATGGTTGATAAATATCCAACTAATACAGCTATACAAACAAATAACAGTGGACTCAAAAAAGTCATCACAATGAATGATTTGTTTCTAACTTTTGAAATAAATTCTCTTTTAATAATTAAAGATAGTTTCTTCATAACAATTTTTATGAGTTGAATTTAAGAATAATTTTAAGTGCAGTAGAAAAAAATGTAATTAATTATGGCTTTTTAGTTACTGTTTCAATAAATATTTCGTTTATACTTGGGATTTTTTCAATAAAATGAGTAACCTGACCGTTTTGAGTCAATAATTGCAATAAATCTTTTGAACTTTGAGAACCTAACTGAATTTCTAACTTCAAATCGTTATATAACGATTTGAAGTTAGTGTTCTGAATTTGGAAATTTTGAGACAATTGATACATTAATTGTTCCACATTAGAAGTAATAATACCCACTTGAAAAGTATTGGTTCTGTATTGTTTTTTTACATCTTCTAATTTTCCATCTATCAGTTTTTCAGACTGATGAAGTAATGCAATATAATCACACATTTCTTCCACGCTTTCCATTCTATGTGTAGAAAAAATTATTGACGTGCCTTGTTTGTTTAATTCAATTATTTCATCTTTAATTATATTTGCGTTTACGGGATCAAAACCAGAAAAGGGTTCGTCTAAAATTAATAATTTAGGTTTGTGAAGAACGGTTACTACAAATTGAATTTTTTGGGCCATTCCTTTTGAAAGCTCCTGAATTTTCTTATTCCACCAACCTTCAATATGTAATTTTTCAAACCAAAATTTAAGTTGCTTTTTTGCTTCTTGCTTAGACAAACCTTTTAACTGTGCCAAATATAAAGATTGTTCCCCCACTTTCATGGTTTTATATAGTCCTCTTTCCTCTGGCATATAGCCAATGTGTGCTATATCAGCTGGAACTAATTTTTTACCATCTAAATAAATTTCTCCCCTGTCAGGCAATGTAATTTGGTTAATTATTCTAATTAAGGTTGTCTTTCCTGCACCATTAGGTCCTAGTAGCCCATAGATTGAACCCTTTGGAATTGAAAAATTCACATCATTTAAAGCTTTATAATCACCAAACTGTTTGGTTACATTTTTAACTTCCAGTATAGAACTCATGTTATGAAAAATATCTATTAATAAAAAACCCACCTTAATGAAAAAACCTTAAGATGGGAAAATTGCTATGAAAAAGAAAAATCACTTTCTTAAAAAAGTGAAATCAAAAGTATGTAATTATATTTGATTACGAAAACATATCTTTTACTTTTTCAAAAAAAGATTTATCCGACTTTTCTGGACTAGGAATAAAATTTTCGTCTGTAAGCATTTCTTCAAAAAACTCTTTTTGTTTTTTATTCAATGTTTTAGGAGTCCAAACATTTATATGAACTAGTAAATCACCATTTCCGTATGAGTTGATACTTGGGATTCCTTTTCCTTTAAGCCTTAAAATTTTTCCTGATTGAATACCTTCATCTAACTTTATTCTAACCTTTCCAGAAACTGTTTCAATTTCTTTAGAAACGCCCAAAACAGCTTCGGCAAAACTTACATACAAATCAAAATGTAAATTTTCTCCTTCGCGTTTCAAAAATTCGTGTTCAATTTCTTCAATTGCTACAATTAAATCTCCAGGAATAGAGTTATTTCCTGGTGCTTCATTTCCTTTGCCAGAAACTTTC
>DAINSR010000260.1:0-2938 GCA_036741255.1 Flavobacterium sp. | reverse complement strand
AGTAAATCATCTTGCAACCGCACCGGAATTACCATGTTTGTCTCATTTTTTGTATAAACATGAACAAAATCAGTACCTCTAAATTGGGCTTCATCCATTTTCTTTCTCACGTCTTTGTAATTCGGATTTAATTTATCTAAATATACTAAATCATCAAATGCCTGTCTAATATCTGCCTTATTGTTAGATTCTAACAATTTTATAGAATTGGCATACAAATAATTAGATAATCCGTTTTTACTTGAAATAATTTCGTCAGAATAATCATTCATTTCAAAATATGCATCTCGCTGTTCTTTTAATAATTTTAAAGGTAATAATGGTCGCACTTTTTCTTGTCTTTCAGCTAATTTACAATACAAGTTATATAATTTTTCAAAATTTGCCTGATTGGCTTCTTTTGTAAAAACATTAATAGCTCCTATATCTTGAGCATTAGCCTTTGCATAAGCATCTTGTAAAATATAAACAAAATCTTGATTTCCTTTTGAATTTTTATTTGAGGCTAATTTTCTAATAGATTTATTTATTGCCTCATCAAAGTTGCCATAACTTAGCATTTTCTGTGTTCTATTAGAACCGCAAGCCAACATTAAAACAGCAACTGTTAAAAGATATATTTTTTTCATTTTTTAAATTGTTTTGTACAAATGTATTGTTTTTTTTTGAAGCTATTTCCAGCTTTCCACTATATCTTTTTTATTGTAGTTGCAAAAAAAAGCAACTAAAATAAAAAAGGATGCCGTTTCAATCTGGGCTAGGGGCAACTCCTCTTTAGGTACTCCTTACTTTAATTTTAGGGCTGGCAATAATGTGCCCACACATTCACCAAAACCTATTCTAACTTCATCATTTTTACAAAAACCTCTCAAAATTACGGTGTCATTATCCTCAATAAACGTGCGTTCATTACCATCATTTAAAAGTAAAGGTTTTTTACCATCCCAGGTAAGCTCTAACATAGAACCAAAGCTGTCTGGTGTTGCTCCAGATATAGTGCCGCTACTCATCATGTCGCCACTATTTACCCTACATCCATTACTCGTGTGGTGTGCAAGTTGTTGTGCCATTGTCCAATACATGTATTTAAAATTAGACTTACTTACAACAGTTTCTACACTGTTTTCTGGTTTTATAGACACCTCTAAATTGATATCAAAAGTATATTTTTCTTTTTGTTGAAGATAGGAGAGTGGTGCCGGCGATTGATTACAACTCTCCACTTTAAAGGGCAACAAAGCATCCATAGTAACAATCCAAGGCGATATAGTTGAAGCAAAACTTTTAGACAAAAAAGGACCCAGAGGCACATATTCCCATTTTTGAATATCTCTAGCACTCCAGTCGTTAAACAAAACCATTCCAAAAATATAATCTTCAGCTTCATCCACCGGAATGGGTTCTCCCATTAAATTTGAATCCGTAGTTATAAAAGCCATTTCCAACTCAAAGTCAACTGATTTTGATGGACCAAAAACAGGTTCGTTTGCCCCCTCAAGCAAAGCCTGACCATTTGGGCGTCTTATATTTTTACCACTGGGCACAATAGTAGAACTTCTCCCATGATAGCCCACCGGAATGTGAAGCCAGTTTGGCAACAAAGCATTTTCTGCATTCCGTAAAATTTTGCCCACATTCACTGCATATTCTTTGGAACTAAAAAAATCTGTATAATCGCCTATTTGAACAGGAAGTTGCATTTCAACATCTTCAATTTTAAAAATGATGTAGTCTCTTTGCTTTTTATTATCTCGCAATTCAGGATTGTTTTCATCAAAAATCTCAGCTAATCTATTTCTAACTAATCGCCACGTTTTTTTTCCATCAGAAATAAAATCGTTTAAGGTGTCTTGCATGAACATATCGTCAGTAAGTTCTATTCCATCAAAATATCCAAGTTTTTGCAAAGCTCCCATATCAATAGCACAATCTCCAATGCGAGTTCCTATGGTAATAACATCTTCTTTAGTAATAAAAACACCAAATGGTATATTTTGAATAGGAAAATCACTATTAGGCGGCACAGGAATCCATGATTTTCTTTTCGGATTATTTGCAATATCTGGCATAAGTAAATTGTTGATTTTTTGTTGAAAAATATTTATCCAAATATAAACTTTACTATTAATTTAACAAACCATTTTTGTAATTTTGCAAAAAAATTAACGAATACAACTTATTATGAATCGCGACGAACAAATTTTTGATCTTATTTTAGACGAACAAGACAGACAAATACATGGTATTGAATTAATTGCTTCAGAAAATTTTGTAAGCGACCAGGTGATGGAGGCTGCGGGTTCTGTGCTAACAAACAAATATGCAGAAGGATACCCTGGAAAACGGTACTATGGAGGTTGTGAAGTGGTAGATGTTGTGGAGCAAATTGCTATTGATAGAGCTAAAGAATTGTTTGGTGCTGCTTATGCAAACGTGCAGCCACATAGTGGATCTCAAGCTAATACTGCTGTATTTTTTGCTTGTTTAAAACCAGGCGACAAAATTTTAGGTTTTGATTTGGCACATGGCGGACATTTAACTCACGGTTCACCAGTTAATTTTTCAGGAAGAATTTACACCCCTGTTTTTTATGGCGTAGATAAAGAAACAGGATTGCTAGACTATGATAAAATTCAAGAAATTGCCACAAAAGAGCAACCTAAAATGATAATTGCGGGTGCTTCTGCTTACTCCAGAGATATTAATTTTAAACGCTTTATTACTTGCTGATATTTCCCATCCAGCAGGTTTAATTGCTAAAGGTCTTTTAAGCGACCCTGTTCCTCATTGCCATATTATAACCACTACAACACACAAAACACTAAGAGGTCCAAGAGGTGGATTAATTTTAATGGGTAAAGATTTTGAAAATCCATGGGGCATCAAAACTCCAAAAGGAGAAATAGAATTAGCGGTTAAACTAATGAACGAGTACTTT
>DAINSR010000259.1:0-2981 GCA_036741255.1 Flavobacterium sp. | reverse complement strand
AAAAGCTTTTTCGTTAATTTTAAGTGCTTTTTTTACAATTTGCTTAAATTGCTTGTCTGCATTGTCTGTAACAGAACAGGTGTTGATTACATAAATATCGGCAGTTTCTTCAAAATCAACACGTTCAAAACCCCCGCTCTGAAAATTACGAGCTATTGTAGAGGTTTCTGAGAAGTTTAATTTGCATCCTAAAGTGTAGAATGCCACTTTTTTCTTTGTTTCCATACCTAACTCAATTTATGAAATCGTTGTCAAAAAATTGAGGTAACAAAATTACTACTATTTTTTTACAGACTTGACTAACACATTAAGAAATTATAAAATCAAATCTGGTTTTTTCCACCACCAAAACTCTAATGGAAAATTAGGATATGTGCTGACAAATTTTTTATACTTAGATTTTTTAATTTCTTGTTCGTTAAATTTTACCTCAACTGCAAAACCTTTTAAAAATTGAGTTTCTATTATAAAATCAACTTCATTTCCGTCTGATGTTCTCCAATACTTAATTTGATCTTTTTCAAATTTTTCAGATAATACTCTAAAGCAAAAATTTTCTAAAAGCATTCCTTTATCGGCTCGCTGTTCTAAAGGCGAAAAATAATTAATGAGGATGTTGCGTAGCCCTAAATCATTAATATACACCTTTGGCATTTTAGTTAACTCTTTTCTAAGGTTGTTATAAAATGGTTTAACTAATGTTATATGAAAACATTTTTGCAATACATATAAATAATTTTCAACTGTTGCATTTGTGATCCGCAAAGTGTTTGAAATTTCATTTACATTTAGCATATTACCAGATTGACTGGCTAAAAGCATTAGCATTCTATAAAATTTAGTTTCATCTATCACACCAGATTCTAGTAAATCTCTTTTAACATAAGAGTCTCTGATTTCTCGAAGTAGTTCTATTTTCTCTTCTATTTTCTCTTCCAAAACAACCGCTGGATATCCTCCATAATTAATAAATTCGTCTAAATATGCCCACAATAGATTTTCATGAATTGATTTTGATTTTTTTTTAGATTGTAAAAGTTTCAATTCACTAACCAAATCGTTTCTGCCTTTAAAATTTAGAAATTCCTCAAAATCTAATGTTCCCATTTGAAAAATTTTTTTCCTTCCGACTAATGAGTCATTAAATTTTTTATCAATATAAAAAGCTGAACTACCTGTGGCAACAATTTTTAATCGATTGTTGTATTCGTCATATAATAGTTTTAAAAAATTTGTAGCGTTATCTAAATATTGAATTTCATCTATAAAAACTATGATTTTCTTATCAGGATGCAAAGGGCAAAATTTGAATAAATTTTCAGGGTTCAAATTCAAATCATCTAAAATATCTTTTCTATCAAGATTCAAGAAAAAACAAATTTGGTTTTGTGTTTTAAGATCTTCATACAATTGTTTGAGCATTGTAGATTTACCTATTTGTCTTTGACCAATAAGAATTGTAAACTCTTTTTTTAAGAGATGTTTAGAAATAATAAGTTGTTTTTTTCTCCGTAACATAATACAAAGATACAGCTTTTTTAAAAATATCCGATATTTTACATAAAAATTTATATATTATCCGATATTTTGCATAGTGTAATTATAAAAATATCTGATATTTTGTACAGTAGTATTTATAAAATATCTGATAATTTATACAGTAGTATAATAAAAATATCCGATATTTTTCATAGTGGTATATGTAAAATATCGGATATTTTTATTTGTACAGGTTTAATCTTTCCGAAACTTCTTTGTTTCTTCAAAGATATATTCTAGTATTTTTGCGTCTTCTAAAGAAAATTCTACATGACGGCGACTCATAACAATTTTTGCCGTTTCAAAAGCTTTTTTGGTTGTATATGTTGTAAAACCAGAGGCACCACCCCATGAAAAACTTGGAACAAAATTGCGTGGAAAACCCGCCCCAAAAATATTAGCCGAAACCCCTACAACAGTTCCTGTATTAAACATGGTATTGATACCGCATTTAGAATGATCTCCCATCATGAGACCGCAAAACTGTAAACCTGTTTTTATAAAACTTTCTGTTTCATAACTCCAGAGTTTTACTTCTTCATAATTGTTTTTGAGGTTAGAATTATTAGAATCAGCTCCAATATTACACCACTCTCCAATAACGGAGTTTCCTAAAAAACCGTCGTGTCCTTTGTTTGAATATCCAAATAAAACCGAATTATTAACCTCACCACCAATTCTACAATGAGGCCCCACAGTGGTAGCTCCATAAACTTTTGTAGCCAATTTTACTTGTGCTTCTTCACATAATGCAAAAGGGCCCCTAATTACTGAACCCTCCATAATTTCGGAATTTTTTCCAATATAAATGGGACCCATTGATGCGTTTAAAGTTACAAATTCAAGTTTTGCTCCTTCTTCAACAAAGATGTTTTCTAATCCTAAGGTTCGTACGGTTTTTGAAAGTGGTTGCGATATTCTATCTTTTGTGATAAAGTCAAAATCTTGTCTAATAGCCAAATCGTTTTTTTGAAAAATATCCCAAGTATTTTTAATTTGAACTAAATCATCATTATAATCAATTATTTTATAAGTATTAAAATCTACTTCTTCTTGTGTGTTGTAGGTAAAAAAAGCTATAATTTCATCTTTATAACGAATAAGCTCATTTTGTTTTAAGTTTAAAACCATCGCCACTAAAGACTCATTGGGTAAAAATGAAGCATTTATCATGATGTTTTCTTCCATTTCTACCATTGGAAATTTATCCATTAAATATTCTTCTGTTAAAGATGTGGTGGTATACCCTAAATACATTTCCCATTTTTCTCTAATAGTAAGTATGCCTACTCGAATATCTGCCACAGGTCTGGTAAATGTAAAAGGGAGTAAGGCATTACGAACTGTACCGTCAAAAAGTATGTAATTCATAATTTAATTTTAATTTTTAATTTGGTTGAAGCAAGTCGCTTATTGTTTAGCAACTCTCAAATAATTTTAAT
>DAINSR010000258.1:0-2981 GCA_036741255.1 Flavobacterium sp. | reverse complement strand
AAACAAATATAAGTATTTAAATGAATACCTCAATAAAAGTTAATGTATAAGTTAACAAAATAAGTTCTTCCGAATCCATAAAAATATTTAGGACCAAAAGAAGGTGTGTGAGAAACATATTGATTTGTTGACACATCAACATGACCGTTGTCTTGATTTAATTGTCTAAAACTTGAGTTTCTGGCTTGTTCAAAACCTCCCGTTTTATAAATGGTGTTAAAAAAATTGTTTATACTTGCAAAGAACCCTAATGTTTGAGCACCCACTTTCCAAGACTTTCCGCCTGTGAGGTTAACTAATAAAAAAGAGTCCAATTTTTCTTGTTTTAATAGTTGTTCAACCCTGCTTTGAGTAGCTTCATAAAAAGGTGTAGAACCGTTTTCAAAAGTTTGATCTATTAAAAAAGTATCTGTTCTTAAAATGGGAGCTACATCTATATAACTATTCCCCAGATAATTAGCATTGGCACCCAGCCACCAAAATTGAGGAGCTCTATATTCTAATCCAAATGATGCGGCTGTTTGTGGCATGCCCGGTTGTTTGTAATTTTTAATTTTTGACACCCCATAGTCTTTAATAGGAAAGGGATTAGTTTCAGTAGCCTGATTGTCTATGTTTAATTGAACCGTTGGGTTACTATCATAAGTATATTTGCCATAATTACCTGCTAAAGTGGCTTTGATTGATTTTGTAATTTGATATTCTAATCCAAATTCAATACCTATATTTTTTTTATTAAGTCCGTTAATTGTCTCTGCCACAAAACCACTTTCTCCATTGTTTTGATTTCCATCGTCAATGGCATCTGCAAAGAAAAACGATGTTTCTGTTGCTCCAGCAATATAAGAATAAAACCCTGTAAATCTTGCTTTTAAATTTGGCGTTCTTACTATATAACTTGCCTCTAAACTGCCAATAGTTTCGCTTTTTAACTGCGGAAATATATTGTTGTTCATTCGTGCATTTGGAAAAGTGTTTCTCAAATTTGGAGCCTTTGTTGCATAATAGGCATTGAAATCTATAAATTGATATCCGCTTATTTTGTAGGTTAAACCTCCTTTAAAACCAAAGTTATCAAAAATTGCTTTTTTACTTTTTCCAAAGGAATTTGTAGCATAATATCCGTTTTTATACAATCCATTTCTCTGATATGATGCACGCAAATATGTTTGTGCGACATAAAAATCAATTTTATTGTATGTAAATTTGAATTGAGTAAATGCGTCAAAAGTTGTTGCCCATAATTTGTAGTGATATCCAAACTTGTCGCCTGTTCCAACTCTTCGGTTAGGGTTGTTTAAATCGGGTTGTTGTTGTGCTGCATTTGTACCAAAAATATCCAAATCGTTGTAATAATTTCCGCCCAATAAATCAGTTAAATATTGAAAATTTTCAGAAGATAATTTCTTGAAATTTAGTCCAGCATTCACAAAAATATTTGTTGCTACTTGTGATGACATAATTGAATTTGCGGTAAATTGTTTATCGTTTGTTCGGTCTTCATAAAGTACATAATAGCTATTGCCCGATATGCTGTTTTGATTGATGTTATAAATTTCGTTCCAATTGATTTGTCGGTCTGTAAAAACCTTTGCCCTAGAAGCTTCTAGCTGATTTTGAGGATTATTACCCATATAATTGCCATTATCATCAAACAAAGTTGTATAATAACTGGGCAAGTTTCTATAGTATGTTGGGTCTGGATTATCCTGTCCCTGAAAATCAATGCGACTATTACCTATAGTTCCTGTTTGATAAGCCACATTTGTATTTAAGTTTGTTTTAGTACTTGCTTTCCAATAGTGGCTTAAAATAGTTATAGGTTCTTTTAGTTTTTTTACTCTTGAGTTTCTTTGTTCTCCGTTTTGTTCTCCCCAGTACGGATTGTATTTAAATCCAGCAATGTTCGTTACTTCTTGAGTGTTTGGAGCGTTTTTGCCTCTGTAATTTTGTGCATATATAGATGTAATGTTTAAGGAGTGCTTGTCATTAAACTTTTTTTCAACACTTGCAAAAAGCGAGTTAGCACCATAATCTGTTCCTTCAAAGTAAGCTTCTTGAGCCCATCGTCTTGAAGCAGACACCACAAATGCCCAGCCTTGATTATTCATTCCAGAAACATGAGTTGCCATGGTTCTCCAATTGTAATTAGTGTTTGTTCCTGAAAATGAAATTCGAGAACCTTTTCTATACAAAGAGGCTCTAGTGTTAATTTCTTGAGTGCCTAAGATTCCGCCAAAAGTATAATCTGAAGGAGCAGAACCCATTGTAAACTCTTGATTTCGAGTAGCATCATTTAGTCCGCCCCAGTTTCCCCATTGGGGTCTTCCGTCATACATTTTATTCATAACAATACCATTGATCATAGTAGTACTATATTCATTATCTAAACCCCTAATTCTAAATCGGGCTTGACCCCAATTAAAAGCTGCGGCTTGTTGAAAAATATCTTTTGAGGCTTGTAATAATCCCGATGTGCTTTCAGAACCCGAGTTGTCATCGCCTAAATCGTTTTCAGTGAGGGTTGTTAAGCTCAGTTGAAGCTCGGTTTTAATGTCTTCTTCCATTACAATTGTGCCTATGTTTAATGATTGTTCTGCCGCAATTTCTATTGTAAAAATTTGGGGAACAAAATCATTTAAAAACACAACTAAATTTTGACTTCCTGCAGGTACATTTTCAAAATAAAATGTGCCGTCTATGCCTGATAGTTTTGTTTGACTACTACTTTCAATATTTAAAACTACATTAGATAAAGGTTTTAAAGTTTTAGCATCAATTACTATTCCTGATAAACTAGAATTTTGTGCGGTTGAAATGACAAATGAAATTAACAATAAAAAACTTAACAATAGTTTTTTCATTTGCGTTTATTTTATTTTTAAGGAGTGTATTAAAAAGTGTATAAAATCATTTTTTATAATCATTATTCTTTTCTTTTTAATTCCTCTATAGCTCTAAAAGCACTTACAGGATACTTG
>DAINSR010000257.1:0-2989 GCA_036741255.1 Flavobacterium sp. | reverse complement strand
TAATTTTACCTTCGCCAAGAATAATGCTTTGGTCTGCGTTTTTTGCAGAGGATACTCTATGACTAACAATTATGGTAGTTTTTTGTTTTGATACTTGCAATAAGTTATTTAAAATTTGTTCTTCTGTTTCTGTATCCACTGCACTCAAACAATCGTCTAGTAGTAAAATAGGAGATTCTTTAATAAATGCTCTAGCAATGGAAACTCTTTGTTTTTGTCCCCCAGAAAGTGTGATGCCTCGTTCTCCTAAAATGGTATCATATCCTTTTGAAAAACTCATGATATTTTCATGTACAACTGCTTTTTTGGCAACTTCAATAATTTGCTGTTCTGTTGCGTTTTCATTACCAAATTTGATGTTGTTTTTAATGGTATCAGAAAACAAAAATGCATCTTGTGGTACAGTGGCAATGCTGTTTCTTAAATTGTCTAAATTAATCTGTTTAATATGGATGTTGTCTATTAAAATGTCGCCTGAAGTAGTGTCATATAACCTACAAATTAATGATAAAAGTGTAGATTTTCCAGAACCTGTTTTGCCTAAAATAGCGAGTGTTTTGCCTTTTTTAAGTGTAAAAGAAATGTTTTTTAGGGCGTCAATTTTAGTATCTTGATAAGTAAACGATACATCTTTAAACACTATTTCACCTTCTATTGATACTTTTTTTGAGGTGGTATTTTTAATATCAGATGTCGTTTTAAGAAACTCATTGAGCCTTTTTTGAGAAGCCTCTGCCTCTTGCACCATAGATGAAACCCAGCCTAATGATGCCACTGGCCAAGTGAGCATGTTGATGTATAATATAAATTGAGCAATTGTTCCTATATTGTTAATACTTCCATTTATATACATCATACCTCCCACATATATGACCATTAAATTTGACAATCCTATTAGCAATATCATTAATGGACCAAAATATGCATTTGTTTTTGCTAATGAGATGTTTTTTTCTTTGCTATCTTGTGTGAGATTTTCAAACTCGTTTAGTTTGCTTTTTTCTAAGGCATAGGCTTTTATGACTCTTATTCCTGAAAAAAATTCTTGTGTAAAAGAAGATAATACTGATAAATTTTGTTGGTAAAGACTACTTTTTTTATGTATTTCTGAACTAATTTTAAAAATACTGTATGATAAAATAGGTAATGGTAATAGCGAGTATAGCGTAAGTTTTGGCGAAATGTTGTACATATAAATAATAACCACCCCAAAACGTATGATGGTGTTTAGTGAATACATTACTGCTGGCCCCACATACATTCGCACTTTACTTACGTCTTCACTTATGCGATTCATCAAATCTCCAGTTCTATTGCTTTTGTAAAAACTTTGTGATAATTTTTGGTAATGTTCATAAACTTCATTTTTTAAATCAAACTCAACGTGTCTTGACATTACAATGAGTGTTTGTCTCATTAAAAATGTGAGTAAGCCAGCTATTATAGTGGTTACTAAAATGATAAAAATATTGTTTATCAGCTCTTTTTTTGCAAATCCGGGATTTGATTTTGCAAAATCTTGAATGGTATTAATAGAATTCCCAATATACTCTGGCGTGTATAAAGAAAATATTTGTGCTAGAATGGTAAATAAAATTCCCAAAATAAAACGGTACTTGTATTTGAAGAAGTATTTGTTGAGATATTTTAATTCTTTCATTTTGCTGGTTTAAAACTGAAATAAAATTATAGAGTTGATTAAAACAAAGATATTTATTTATGTGGTAAAAATATTAATTACAATAGATAAGTTGCATTTATTTAACTTAGACAGTCTTTTTTAAAATATTAGTGTTTTTATTATAAGACTTTTAGATTTATTACATAGCTTTTGTTTTATTACATAAAGCAGTTTTAATACATAATTTCTTATAACTTTTAACTAATTTTTTAGAATTATGATGTGTAGTAGTTTTTCTATTTTTCTACTATATCTTTACACTACTAAACATTTGATATACTAAAATTTTTTGATGAAGATTTATACTACCATTTTGTGTTTTTTATTTTTAATTTTGCTTGGTTGTAATGCCTCACAAAATTTTACTGCCGCCGTGCCTACAAAAATAGTGAACGATACCATTAGAATAACAAACGACAGACTTGAATATGAAGTTATTATTATTGATGTGGGTTTTTCTAGTTGGTTTAATTCAAATGCAAGGCAAAGAGGCTATTATTCACAGTCATACTTAGAGGCTAGAAATAAAGTATGGATTTTAGAATGGAACAAGCGAGTAAATATGCCGTTAAATTATGACGTCAATTTATATGGAATGCCCATTAATTATGATTTTTATATTAATTATGGTTACGAAGTAAACTATATGATATTTAATTACTTAACATATTTTCAACTTAAAAATAATCAGCAATTGGGAGGATTTCCTGCTAAAATTTAATATGATAAAAAAACTTAAAAAACGCTGGAATGTAACTTCAAATACACAGTTCTTACTCATTTTTGTTACTTTTGCTATAACTGGCTATAGTTCTCTTATGGTGGCTATTCCTTTTTTGAAGTTATTAGGAATTGATGATACTTTTACACCCTATTGGCTTTATCGCTTATTGAGAATAATTTTAATTTTCCCGATTTACCAAATATTACTCGTTGCTATTGGAGCAATTTTTGGGCAGTTTGCTTTTTTCTGGAATTTTGAAAAGAAAATGCTCACAAGACTAAAGCTTGGATTTATTATAGCCTTTTTAGAACGCTTATTCATTAAAAAGAACAGTAACGATTAGTTTATGGTTCTCTTTTAATTTTGTATTTATAAATCCATGTAATTGTAAATGTGGGAATAAAATCTACAAAAGGCAGTAACTCTTCAATAAAACTAACTATACCCGCAATTTTTCCTGTTGTTCCTTTATACATAAGTACTAATAAAATAGCTGACACAGGAGCCCAAAAAAAGTCAATTGCCTCTGCAAAGACTGGAGTGAGATAAGATAAAAGCCCTATGCAATCAAAAATAAGTCCTAA
>DAINSR010000256.1:0-3044 GCA_036741255.1 Flavobacterium sp. | reverse complement strand
ATTATTTAAGACACCTTTAAGGATTCTTTTTTTATTATGAAATAGTCTTTTAAAAAAATGCCTTGTCCTTTTTTAAATCCTAATTTCTCTTCACAAAACGAGTTTTTAGAGGCGTCCTTTAGTAAAAATTAACTTAAACAAATTGGAAACAAACAAATTTCTTTCTAAAATAATTTTTTTACAAAGCAACATTTTTTTTTAGAAAGTCTCTTTTAATTTAAATCAGCTGTGATTTATTTAAAATAAGAAAATGTTTCATTATTTTCTATTTTTAAGAGTGTTTCATAAATTAATTGAATCACATGTTCCACATCATTGCGGTGCACCATTTCTACGGTAGTGTGCATGTATCTCAAGGGTAATGAAATAAGTGCCGAAGCTACACCTCCGTTACTATACGCAAAAGCATCTGTATCTGTGCCAGTTACTCTTGATGTAGCATTTCGTTGAAAAGGAATATTATTTTCTGTGGCAACATCAACAATCATTTCTCGCAACACATTTTGAGTAGCAGGTGCATAAGCAATCACAGGACCTTTTCCCATTTTTAAATCGCCCTCAACTTTTTTGTCAATCATGGGGGTAGTGGTATCATGACAAACATCTGTAATGATGGCAACATTTGGTTTTATACGCTGTGTAATCATTTCAGCACCTCTTAAGCCTACTTCCTCTTGAACAGCGTTTACAATATATAATCCAAAAGGTAATTTTTTGTTGTTTTCTTTTAACAATCTTGCCACTTGGGCAATCATAAAACCCCCCATTCTATTGTCAATGGCTCTACAAATAAACTTGTTTTCATTTAAAACCTCAAACCCATCAGGATAAGTAATTACGCAACCCACATGAACACCAAGAGCTTCAACTTGCTCTTTTGTTTCACAACCACAGTCAATAAAAATATTGTCAATTTTTGCGGTTTCTTCTGGTTTGTTGCTTCTTCCTCTTGTGTGAATGGCCGGCCAACCAAAAACGCCTTTTACTATCCCTTTTTTTGTATGAATATGTACTCGTTTTGAAGGGGCTATAATATGATCGCTACCACCGTTTCTTATCACATAAATTAATCCGTCATCAGTAATATAGTTTACATACCACGAAATTTCGTCTGAATGCCCCTCAATGACTACTTTGTAAGGAGCTTCTGGATTAATAACCCCCACGGCATTGCCATAAGTATCTGTAATAAAAGTATCAACATAGGGTTTTAGATAATTCATCCATATTTTTTGCCCCTCTGCTTCATGACCTGTTGGCGAGGCATTATTCAAATAATCTTCTAAAAATGATAAAGACGCTGTGTCTAAGATTGATTGTGTGTTCATATTTTTTTATTTTTTACAAATTTAAGCATAACAAAATTATTTTTAATGCAAATTCTCTAATTTTGGTCTATAATTTGATTTCGTTTTCTGGAATGATTTAATCACATTTGGTTTCGTTATTCTAAAATTTTGGATAAAAATTAGAAACATTGTTTTTATGCAATAATTAAAACACATCAAACATATAGCTATTTTAAAAGAAATAGTTAAAAATAAATAATGCAAATATGAGAAAATATAGTAGTTTGCTAATTGTATTGTTTTTTTACTTTGGAAATGCACAAGAGCAAGATTCTATTGTTACTTCAACAGATACTATTCTATATAAGATTGATTTAGACGAAGTTGTTTTAACAAATAATGGCATATACACCCTGTCTGAAGAGCAAAAAAGAATGATTCTTTTAAAAAGGCGAGTTTATAAAACATATCCTTATGCAAAGTTGGCTTCAGAAAAATTAGTAGCTATGAATGTAACCATGTCTAAGCTCAAATCTGAAAAGGAGAAAAAGAAATATTTTAAAATTGTAGAAAGCTATTTGACTAACGAGTTTGAAGCAAGATTAAAAAAGCTATCTAGAAAAGAAGGGCAAGTTTTAGTTACATTGATTCACAGGCAAACGGGTAGTACCACTTTTGATTTGATTAAAGACTTAAAAAGTGGTTGGAAAGCATTTTGGTCTAATAGTGCGGCTCGAATGTTTGATATTAACTTAAAAAAAACGTATAATCCTTATGAAAATTTAGAAGATTTTAATATTGAAAGTATTTTACTAACCGCTTTTTCAAACGGATCATTAAAAAAACAAGACGCTAAAAACCCAGTTGATTTAGACAAATTAATTGAAACTTGGAAGCTAAAAACTGCTAAGATGAATGAGTCAATAGAAGCTAAATGATGAATAGATTTTCTTTAATTACATCTGTAATTTCGATGGTTTTCTAACCAAAGTCAAATTTTTTAATATAAATTTTTTCAAAATGTTATTGTACTAATAAATGCTTAGCCACTTTATTAACATCCTGCAAAATGTGGAATAGATTTAGTAAGAAAATTTTGTCATCTCCAGAGAGAAAAGAAGCATAAATCCTAATATTTCTAACTACATTTGTTAAGGGTAATAAAATTAGAACGTGAACATAAAAATAACTAATACATTTTCAAATACGCTTCCGGCAGATAAAATTAATTCAAATACTCCTCGTCAGGTAGTGGAGGCAGCATTTTCGTTTGTAAATCCTGTTAAACCAAAAAATCCTATTTTAATTCATGCTTCAAACGAGGTAACCCATTCTCTTGGATTTACTTCAGCAGATATTACTTCAAAAGAATTTTTAAATATTTTTTCAGGAACTACAATTTTAAAAGATACAAAGCCTTATGCCATGGCTTATGCTGGACATCAATTTGGTAATTGGGCAGGTCAGCTAGGAGATGGAAGAGCTATTGTTCTTTTTGAAGCAACGTACAATGAAATTAAAACAATGTTTCAATTAAAAGGAGCTGGAAAAACTCCCTATTCTAGAAATGGTGATGGTCTTGCAGTTTTGCGTTCTTCTATTCGTGAATATTTGTGTAGTGAAGCCATGCATAATTTAGGCATTCCCACCACTCGCTCACTTTCTTTAATACTTAGTGGAGATCATGTTTTGAGAGACATGCTATACAATGGAAATCAAGATTTTGAAAAGGGAGCTATTGTTTGTAGAACCGCA
>DAINSR010000255.1:0-3051 GCA_036741255.1 Flavobacterium sp. | reverse complement strand
CATATAGACGAAGTGCTTAATTTGTCGTTAGTTGATGCTGAAGCAGTTAAGAAGCGAAAATTTAAAGTAGTTGTAGATGGAGTAAATTCTTCTGGGGGTATTATTATCCCTAATTTACTAGAGCAAATGGGTGTAGAAGTGATTAAATTGTATTGCCAACCCAATGGTCAATTTCCGCACAATCCTGAGCCTTTAAAAGAACATTTAGAAGCAATTTGTAAACTTGTTGTTGAGGAAAATGCCGATTTTGGCATAGTAGTGGATCCAGATGTAGATCGGTTAGCTTTTATTTCTAATGATGGCGAAATGTTTGGCGAAGAATATACTCTTGTGGCTTGTGCTGATTATGTATTGAGTAAAACTTCAGGAAATACGGTTTCAAACATGAGTTCGTCTCGTGCTTTGCGAGATATTACTATAAAGCACGGAGGAAATTATCAGGCAAGTGCCGTGGGCGAAGTAAATGTGGTTGAGTTAATGAAGAAAACCCATGCCATTATTGGGGGAGAAGGAAACGGCGGAATTATTTATCCAGAAAGTCATTATGGTAGAGATAGTCTTGTGGGAGTTGCTTTGTTTTTAACACATTTAGCTCAGTTAGATGTAACCGTTGCCCAGTTAAAAGCGAGTTATCCACAGTATTATATGAGTAAAAATAAAATTGAACTCACTCCACAAATAAATGTTGATGTTATTTTAGATGCTATGACGCAGCGATACATTAATGAAGATATTACAACGATTGATGGAGTTAAAATTGACTTTCCTAAAAATTGGGTGCATTTAAGAAAATCAAATACAGAACCCATCATTAGAATATATACAGAAGCTCAAACCCAACAAGACGCAGACGATTTAGCTAATAAAATTATTGCCGAAATTAAAGAAGTAGCGGGTATTTAAAATAACAAGATCTACTATTAAAAATGATTTGAAAAACGTTTTAAAGCTTATAATGTAGAAAACAAAAGGTGAAGTAGAGCAAATATTACTTCACCTTTTTTAAGGAAACAGCATTAATACAATACCGCAAGCCACTTGGTTCTGGTCCATCAGGAAAAACATGCCCTAAATGAGCATCACAAACATTGCAAATAGCTTCAATTCTTATCATTCCAAAGGATACATCTTTTATATAGCCCACTGCATTTTCTTTTACAGGCTGTGTAAATGAAGGCCACCCTGTGCCACTTTCAAATTTTTCGTGGGCATCAAACAGTAACGCATCGCAACAAACACATTTATAAATACCAGGTTCAAAAAGTGAACAAAGCTTTGAACCGTGAGGGCGTTCTGTCCCTTTTAAGCGTGTAATTCTATATTCTTCATCGGTTAATTGAGCTTTCCATTCAGAAGAAGTTTTTATAACTTTGCTATCAGGTAAGGGATTCCCGGTTTTAATTTTTATAATAGAGTTCCAATCGAGCATTTTTATATTATTTTAAAAAATTTGTGCTTAGCTAATTTGAATCAGTCTCAAAAATAGTTAAAACTTAGTATTTTAACGCACTTAAACTGTTTTTTGTCAAGTTGAACTCGTTTCATATTCTATAAATACTTGATTTTTAGCAAAACTTAGATTAGGTAATAAATTTGGAATTGCTAAACAACTACTTTTTAGACAAGCATCTAGTTTGATAAAATTTTGAAAAATGCTATTCAATAATTTTATTTCGGCTCTATGTTGAATACAGTGGGTAATTAAATTTTAGTTTGCCACAAGTAAAGCACTCTAAAATTAATTTCAAAGTTTATGAAAATTGAATATATAAATCTAGTTATCAAAAATAAATACTGTAATTTTAAAAATTAATTTAAAAGTTAAATGTTAGCAAGTTACAAAAAACACCTACTCCAATTTAAACAGCCCAGTGGCACCTCAAGAGGTGTTTTGACAGAAAAAGAAACTTGGTTTTTAATTATTCAAAATCAAGGGAAAGTTGGAATAGGCGAGTGTGGCATTTTACGAAATCTTTCAATAGATGACCGTCCTGATTATGAAGAAAAATTAAAATGGGTTTGCAAAAATATTCATTTAGGAAAAGAACAATTATGGGATGCACTTTTAGAATTTCCCTCCATTCAATTTGGTGTAGAAATGGCCTTTCTTTCGTTAGCATCAAAAACCCCCTTTGAATTATTTGAATCTAGCTTTACAAAAGGGCAGAAAGGAATGTTGATTAACGGCTTAGTTTGGATGGGATCTGCGGCTTTTATGAAACAACAAATAGAAGAAAAAATGGCACAAAATTTTAAATGTATAAAATTAAAAATAGGGGCAATAGATTTTAATAATGAACTAGAATTACTTTCGTTTATAAGAAGCCATTTTAATGAAGATGCTATGGAAATAAGGGTAGATGCTAATGGTGCCTTTGACACAAGTGAAGCTCTACACAAGTTAAAAAAACTATCTCATTATAAATTGCATAGTATTGAACAACCTATTGCAAAAAACAATAAGACGAAGATGTCAGAATTGTGTGCATTATCACCCATACCCATAGCGTTAGATGAGGAATTAATAGGTGTAGTTTTAAAAAATGATAAAGAGAAGTTATAACAACAAATCAGGCCACAATATATCATTTTAAAACCCAGTTTAATTGGTGGATTTAGAGGTACATTAGAATGGATTTCTGTGGCTGATTCATTGAATATTCCCTGGTGGATTACCTCTGCTTTAGAAAGTAATATTGGATTAAATGCTATTGCTCAGTTTACTTATACTCTACAAAATAAATTGCCTCAAGGTTTAGGAACTGGCGGATTATTTACAAATAATTTTGAGGGTCCTTTAGAGGTTTCTGAGGGGCAACTCTGGTATAGAAATACAAAAGAATGGCACATAAGGTGGGATTATTTTATTTAAAACTAGACACAATATTGAAAAAAAAGAGTTTGTCTATTTTGATCTTTTTTTTACACAAAATCAGTAGCACCATTAATGGTATTATAATGAAATATAGTTGGTGGATTAATACCAATAACATTTATAAAATAGTCCAATAGTTTATGATATAATGCCGATATAGTATGAAAATAGTCCAT
>DAINSR010000254.1:950-3070 GCA_036741255.1 Flavobacterium sp. | reverse complement strand
GCAAAAAAAGATGACGAAGCAAAACTCCGCCCCAAAATATCGTTTGAAGTTGTCAAACTAACCCCCATTTGCTCCACATCTTGACGGTTTCCAGCAGATAAAATTAGTCTGCTTTTTTTATCTACAAGCCATTTCCCAGAAATTCCATATTTGAATTTTTCATCTCTAAATCCATAAGCTGTATAAGCTTGAATACGCCAGGTGTCATTTGGTCCAAAATAAGTTCTTCCCCCCACTCTAATTCGTTGTCCTTCCACATCATTATACCCAAAAGTTGAAAATATTGGTCCTATATCTATATTGCCAATTTGTATGTAGCCACTACCTAAAATAGTAACTAAATCATAAACTCGCTTAAACTTAGGTACCGTCATTAAGGTATCTAACAATTTATATATACCCGCTTCATTTTTATTTAATTTTTCAAATCTATTTTCATCCCAGTAAGCATCAGATTGATTAAAGGCCTGTTTATCAAAATAATTAACTTCTTATTTATAAAAATCGTTAGGTTTAGGGATATTAAATTCGTGATTTTTAAATAAGGTTGTCCTTTTACCATAGACTCCTTTTGATGTTTCCTTTTTTGAAAAACTAAAATCAGACATCATATAATCTCTTTTTAACAAGAAAACAGAATCATTTAAAACATCAAATTCTTGTTCAATATAAATTTCTTTTACCCAGTTTATATTGGCACTTTTATTAGCCTCAAGGTTAATTTTTTTTATTGCCCAAGTAGAATCATTTACCCAAAAATCACCTTTAAAAGTAAGTTCTCCCTTTCTTCTAGGGTAGTATGTGATGTTGTAGCACCATTTATTATCTATAAAAGTGCTATCTGTGAGTACATAATTGTAAACATTTATTCCTGTTCTAGATAACGGACTCACAAAATCTTTGTCAAAGAATTTTAAATAATTATCATATATATCATAATCAGCATATAAATCTTTTATAAAAACCGTTACCCCATTACTATTTCCTAAACCCGAGTTTTTATTGGCTTTTACTATTTCTTTCTTTTTATTATTGATGTTATCACCATATACCTTGCTAATCTCTTCGTTTATAAAAATGGGTAAAAATGCTTTTCCTGTGATTTTAGAGGTGTCCATTTGTTTAAAAACAAATTCTAATTTTTTAAACACTTTATTTGCCATAAAAGCACTGTCAATAGAATTCATGTCAAACTCTACTTTTTCATACTTGTCATACTGATACTGATTGAATATTTTAAGACCGTTTTTCTTTCTACGCTCCCATATTTTTCTTAAAATATCTATGGCTGGATTATTTTTTTTTGATGTTTTACCCGAATATACAACCACCTCTTTTAAAGCTACTCCCTGTTTTAAAACTGCTTTAATATTTTTGTTAAGTCCTGGCTTCAAAGGAATTTCAGCAGATTGATACCCTATAAATGAAATGATTAAGGTAGTGTAGTTTTGATTAGTCTCAAAGTAAAAATTACCATTTTCATCGGTTATTACCCCTTCTTTTGAGTTTTTAAATATAACGTTTGCAAAAGCAATAGGTTCGTCAAATTCATCTACAACCTTTCCACCCACTTTAGTCTGGCTAAAAACGGTAGATACTATAAAAAACAAAATTAGTAAGTACTTATTCATCTGTAACTATTGATTTCAAAAGGTTATTCCACATTTAATATAAGAACATATTATGACTTTGATTTCTCATGAGTTTTGGTGCTTTTATTTATACTCCTTTTATACTCCTTTAGTGCTTACCCCACAATGATAGATAGTAAACTTAAAAAGTCATTTCAATCACTTGTGTCGAATTGTTGTTTATGAAAATTTTTACATAAACGCTAATAAAAAAAAACTTCATCAGGACGTCTGATGAAGTTATAGTATTGTATAATATATTTATTTATAGGTAACTTTTTTTACTGCTTTGATAACATCATTTGCATTTGGCAACCACTCTTTTAATAACGCAGGCGAATAAGGTGCAGGAGTATCGGCAGTAGTAATTCTTTGAACGGGTGCGTCTAAAAAGTCAAAAGCACGTTCCTGAACCATATATGTTATTTCAGTGGCAACACTAGAAAATGGCCATGCCTCTTCTAAAACAACTAACCTATTTGTCTTTTT
>DAINSR010000254.1:0-940 GCA_036741255.1 Flavobacterium sp. | reverse complement strand
AACTGATGTAATAATGGCATCATAATCCATGGGTCTAATTGTTCTTAAGTCTATAACTTCACATGAAATTCCTTCTTTTGCTAACGCATCTGCAGCTATAAAAGCTTCTTTTATAATTTTTCCAAAAGAAACGATAGTAACATCTGTTCCTTCTCTTTTAATATCTGCAACACCTAATGGAATTGTATAATCTCCTTCTGGCACTTCACCCTTATCGCCATACATTTGTTCAGATTCCATAAAAATAACAGGGTCGTTATCTCTAATTGATGCTTTTAACAATCCTTTTGCGTCATAAGGATTTGAGGGTACTACCACTTTTAAACCGGGTGTGTTTGCAAACCAATTTTCAAATGCCTGTGAGTGCGTTGCCCCTAATTGACCTGCTGAAGCCGTAGGGCCTCTAAAAACCATAGCCATTGTAAACTGACCGCCCGACATTTGACGCATTTTTGCAGCATTATTGATGATTTGATCTATGCCTACTAACGAAAAATTAAACGTCATATACTCCACAATAGGTCGGCAACCACACATAGCAGAACCCACAGCAATACCAGCAAAACCAAGCTCTGCAATGGGGGTGTCTATAACTCTTTTAGGACCAAACTCTGCTAACATTCCTTTTGAGGCTTTATAGGCACCATTATACTCTGCTACCTCCTCACCCATTAAGTAAACCGTTTCATCTCTACGCATTTCCTCACTCATGGCCTCACAAATAGCTTCTCTAAATTGAATTGTTCTCATATATCTATATTTCTTGTCGTCGTTTAATGGGCAAAAATAGTAAAAATTATTTCCAAATTTGTAATCCGTTTTCAAATAAAAATAGAATTTATTACCAAAATACTATCTAAAACTAAAAATTAATAAAAAAATATTATGTACGCATAGTATTTATAACCATTTTTTTCTAATTTAGTAGTCATAAACTATT
>DAINSR010000253.1:0-3131 GCA_036741255.1 Flavobacterium sp. | reverse complement strand
GGGTTAGAAGTGCAATATTTTCAATGTGAGATATGCCTTTGACGGGATTATCATTCTTTTCAAAATTATTAGAAATTAATGTTCCTGCTGCATCAGGCTCAAAAGTGTTTTTAATCAGAATTGGAATTGCTGCTTTTAAAACTGGCTGAATTGTTGGCGGATACAATACTTTAGCCCCAAAGTGTGATAACTCCATTGCTTCTTCATAAGAAATAGAACCTATCGGTTTTGCTTGTTTTACTATTTTTGGATTTGCAGAAAACATTCCGTTTACGTCTGTCCAAATTTCTAGAGCATTAGCTTTTAAACTATTGGCAAGTATAGCTGCGGTATAATCTGACCCCCCTCTTCCAAGGGTTGTCATGTTTTCATGCTCATTTGAGGCAATAAAACCAGGTAACAAGACTACTTGATGTGTATTTGAGTTAAAGTAATCTGTAATTAGTCTGTTAGTTTCATTAAAATTTACAATTGCTTTACCAAAATTTGAATTGGTTTTGATTAATGCCCTACTGTCTTTAAATATTGAACTTTTTACTTGTTCTTGCAAGGCAACAGCAATAATTTGAGATGATAAGAGTTCTCCAAAACCCACAATAGCATCAGATGTTCTTGGGGTTAATTCACCTAACAAGTAACAACCATCAAGCAGTGTTTTGAGTTGTTGTATTTCTTGCTTAATTTTTTCAACTAGCTTTTTTTGATTATTAGATTGAATTAAGTTTTCTGTAGTTTCAATATGCTTTTTTTCAATCTCAAGTAGTGTTAAGGTATAAGATTCATTTTTTGAAGCAGCTAAGTTTGATGCTTTTATGAGTAAATCTGTAACACCACTAAGTGCGGAAACTATTACAGCTAATTTATTTTTTTGTGATTTTTGTGCAATAATATTGACTACTAATTTTATGTTTTGAGCATTTGCAACAGATGTTCCGCCAAATTTTAATACAAGCATTTTTTTTGATTTTAGTATAATAAATTATTATCTCTATAAAGAAGGTATAACACGTAGTTTATAAAAATGTATATCCTAAAAAAGAGTTATTGCCGTAACTAAAATAATGCAACTCAATACACAACTTTTTATGGGTTGTATTTGCGTAAAAAAGCTTTATTTTAATTACAAATATGGTTCAAAAATATAACTTTTTTTTGACGATATAAAAGGCAACTTTAACTTTTATGAATTTGATATTTTTTTTAGCAATTAAGTGCGATTTGTATATGATTTAATTTAAATTAAAGAAATTAATTAGGCAATTTTATTAGAAATACTGTGTTTTTATTTGTTTTTTATCAATTCATTTCATCTCTCTTGAAATTTGGTACTCAAATCAGTTCTTTACATCAGAACAAGAAATTTTATTAACTTTAATTACTGTGCCTACTTTTAAAAATGCATGTTCTTTTTTAAATGATATAATCTCTATATTTTTGCGGTTAATTCTGCAATTTTTATAATTACTTCTGTTGCTTTTATCATACTTTCAACGGGTATATATTCATACTTTCCGTGAAAATTGTGTCCACCAGCAAAAATATTAGGACATGGTAAACCTTTATATGACAGTTGAGAACCGTCTGTACCGCCTCTTATGGGTTTTATGATGGGGTTAATTCCAAGTGCTGTCATGGCATTTTTTGCAATTTCAACAATATGAAAAACGGGTTCTATTTTTTCACGCATATTGTAGTATTGATCTTTAATTTCAACCTCACAAATTGCTTCTCCATATTGCTCTTGATATTCTAAATTAATTTGGTCTATAATATTGTAAATCAATTTTTTACGCCATTCAAATTTTTCTCTATCGTGGTCTCTAATAATTAATTCTACTGTTGTTTGCTCAATGGTTCCCTTGATGTGATGAACATGAAAAAATCCTTCATAATCTGCTGTTTCTTCTGGAACTTCTTGATTTGGAAGTTTAGAAATAAAAGTATTTGCAACAAGTAGTGCATTAATCATTTTTCCTTTTGCATATCCTGGATGCACACTTTTTCCTTTAAAAATAATTTTTGCACTTGCTGCATTAAAATTTTCATACTCTAATTCTCCTATTTGGCTTCCATCCATAGTATAAGCCCATTCGCAACCAAATTTTTCAACATCAAATTTATGGGCACCTCTGCCTATTTCTTCATCTGGAGTAAAAGCTATGCGAATTTTTCCGTGTTCAACTTCTGGATGGGCAATCAAATATTCCATAGCAGAAACTATTTCTGTAATCCCAGCTTTGTCATCTGCTCCTAAAAGTGTTGTACCATCAGTGGTGATAAGCGTTTGTCCTTTGTACAATAATAAATCTTCAAAATAACTGGGAGATAATATTATATTTTTTTCAGCATTTAAAATAATATCTTGTCCGTTATAGTTTTCAATGATTTGGGGTTTTACGTTTGCTCCAGTAAAATCGGGGGTGGTATCAAAATGCGAAATGAATCCAATTGTAGGGACTTTATGCGATACATTACTGGGCAAAGTTGCCATAACATAGGCATTTTTATCAATAGTAACCTCGTGCATACCTATTGATTTGAGTTCATCCACCAATTTATTTGCCAAATCCCACTGTTTAAAAGTGCTGGGTGTAGTAGATGAGTGAGGATCAGACTCTGTATCGATAGTAACGTAATTTATAAACCTGTTAATTATTTTTTGCATAAAATACAAATTCGGTTTTCTGTGTCAAAAAAGATTTAAGCACAGCAATAACTTTAAATTTATTTAGAAAATTAAAATTACTAATTCAATTTTCCCACCATATCTTCTGCTTTTACCCAAGCATCAAAATCAGCTTCGGTTACGTATCCAAGTTTTACAGCCTCTTGTTTAAGTGTAGTACCATTTTTGTGAGCCGTTTGAGCAATTTCTGCTGATTTGTAATAGCCAATTTTTGTATTCAGAGCCGTTACAAGCATTAAGGAGTTATCTACAAGCTCTTTAATTCTTGCATAATTAGGTTCAATTCCAGAGGCACAATGTTCCTCAAACGACAAACACGCATCACCAATTAGTTGTGCCGATTGCAAGAAATTAGCTGCCATTAGTGGTTTAAAAACATTTAATTCGTAGTGTCCCTGTGTACCTCCAATTGTTATTGCTACGTCGTTACCCATTACTTGTGCAC
>DAINSR010000252.1:0-3137 GCA_036741255.1 Flavobacterium sp. | reverse complement strand
ACAAGTAATTTATTACCATTCTTTTCATTATTTGCTGTGCTAAAGTAGATTTAGAAAAGTCCGCTTTAAGGTTTCTCATCTCTTCGTTTGGAAAGCTTCTGAAGTGGTCTAATTTTATAGAGAAGTCAACAAGCTTTACCGAATTGAAATTATGTTTTTCTAAAACTGATTTATAGGAATTCTCTAAATTTTCAGTGCCTACAGAATCTGTTATTTTTTTAATAAAACTGTATGAAATTTGATTACAGATATTGAATAATATTCGCCTAGATACTTGTTCGATTTTCGTCTTATCAGTAATATGTTTTTCATCAATCAAACTGTTAATTTGATTAACAAGAAAATCCGTGTTTGTTTCGATTACTGAAAAGAACACATTTAATGTTCTTAAGCCCATCAAATAGGTCTCTTCAACTAAATCAAAAATTACTGGATTGGATATTTTACCGTAATTGTTTTTAAGTATTTGTCCAAGAATTTCAATTGTTTTGAATGCCAAATTAAGTTTTGCTACAATGTCCAAATCTGAAATATCTTCGTTCAAATCAGGGATGTTATTGTAATTTTTAGCCAATTCAGCTTTTTCAGGTGCTTCTTGCTCATCCTTTTTCTCATTTAGTTCTTCTCGGTGTTCTTCTATTGTTTTTGAATCGTAAACAAGCTGTGGAAGTTTATCGCCAAGTTTATTAATTGCTGAAATATCATTTTCTAATTTGCAAGGATCAAGGTCATTGAATAGTTCTTTTGCGTTTGTTAATATTTCAGTCAACAAAAACTTGTCTTTAGAGTGATGCGTTAAAAATAACAAGATGTTTGCAAATTCTGATTTGTATAGTCTTTTGCAAAGTGCAGATACCTTTTCTCTAATTTCTTCTTGTTCTATGTTGTCGGCCAAATGCTTTGAAACAAAGAAATAGTAGATGTAAAGATATTTAAACTCATAATAACCTTCATAATCATCAAGTATATTGCCTTTCACAAGGTTTTTAATTATTGTATCAAGCGAATGTTTAATAGTAAAATTTACTCTGTAACCAGTATCAAATTTCTGTATTTCCTTTAAATCAATACATCTTACTTTGTTTTTAAAGAAGTAATAAGCCAATTCACTCAAATAATTATTGTAACTCGTAATCTCGTCTTGACTTTTCAAGGAGTTTCCAAATGCCTTTTGAATTAAAAATTGGTAGTAGTGTCCAAAAGTACTGGCGGTTAAGTCTGCTGGATTTCCTAATTCAATTGCTTGTAAAATAGTTAAAAGAAATAAAGGATAATTCGGTACAAGGTTTTTACCTGTAACTGTTCTTATGATTAATTCCGCTTGGTGAAGTTTTTTGATTCTTTCTTCATCAGACATCGTTTCTATTGCTCCAAGTGTAATCCATTTATTAATTAACTTGCTTTTCAAAAGATTGCCAAATTCTCTTATTTCATATGTGCTGAATGAGGAAAACAAATCTTCATTAACTGCTTCATCTGTTACAATATCTTCTAAAGACATTAGTTCATTGCCTGAAATAACTATGTTTTCGTAATTATTTATTAAGTTGGAAATAAGTTTGCCCTTGTATTTTGAGTTTAACGAAGTCTTATCAAAATCATCAATAATTACAACCAGCTTTTCTAAATTTAATTGTAAAATATCCTCCTTGTCTGTCGAATCATATTGATTCAGAAAATGAGCAACAATTAATTTTTTAAAATCGTCAACACTTGTATTTTTGATTTTATGACCATCAATTAAAACTGGAACAAAACCTTTGGAATGAAGATTTGCAAATGTGATTTTTAGTAACGAAGTTTTGCCAATATTCTCAGACCCACTTAAAAGTATTCGAATATCTCCTTTGAGTGACTTAATGAGAGCTTCTGAATCTTCTGTGATTATTGCGACTTCTCTATCAGGGCTGCCTGAAAAATCTCTTAACTCCAAACGAGGATAAACAAATATGTCGGTCAATTTTACTTGTGCCACATTTGGGTGTGAAAGATTTGCACCAACATCATTTAGTATTTGTTTAAATGATGCTTTAAGTTCATAAGGGCTTAATACTTTCGAAGCACCTCTTTCATAAGAAATCCATTTTGAATCAGTATTTTCATTTGAATATTTTTCTCCATTCCATTTATAGTTTGCTATTTGGAATTTATTTTCACCTAAGTCGAAATAAACTAAATTGAAACCACTTAATTTCGGATTATCGTTGTCTTGCAGAACATCGCCTTCTACATAATAAACCAAATTATCATCGAGGTTAGATATTAGCGACTTTGTGTGTTCGTGCTCGTGGCCAGTAAAGTAAAAGTCTGATGTTTTTTCAACGTGGAATTTGAACTCTCTTCTATTCTCTGGTTTTAACCAATGTAACGGATGGTGAAAGCAAGAAATAATAGCGTTTGCTTTTTCCTTAAATAAATTGTCATCAAACATACTTACAGGATAAATCATTTTCCCTGGTTGTTCGTGCAAAATAGATTGGAAAGCTGTGTTGTACGTATAGAAAACTAAAGATTTATCGCCAAATTGAAATTTATAAATGTTTAGCAGTTTGCTACTGTATATGGGTTCAGGGTTGTAATGTTTAGCAAAGTCGAAATAATTAGTTTGTACGCGTGATAAAATATCAACTACACTTTGGTCAATTGCTTCCGACCCATTATCCTGTGCAAATTTTATCAATCCTTCTCTTGCTTTATTTTCTTCGGTTAATTTCTGACAATCGTGATTGCCGGGCAAAATGATTGTGTTGATTTTTTTGCCTGAATATTTGGAGAGATATTCAATCAATTCATCAAACAATGATTTGCTTAATTCAAATTCTTCAACACTGCCTGAAAATGCTGTGTCGCCAGTTATCATTAAGAAAACTTCATCAACGCTTTTTGTTTCGTTTTGAATAGCCTCTAAAAGTTTGGCTTTTTTATCAAATATGGAATCCTTACCATTTTTGATGTGTATGTCAGATAATTGAATAAATAATGCTTTCATCTTCTTAATTTATTTATGCTTCAACTAGTTCTTTCCTCAACGCTTCACTCAAAGCCTGTTGCAATAGTTTTTCATTTTGTGATTCACTTTGTTTGACGCTAGCTTCCAACTCATTGCAGTACTGCATCAATTCATCTAACTTTTGAAC
>DAINSR010000251.1:0-3269 GCA_036741255.1 Flavobacterium sp. | reverse complement strand
CACTGAATGCCCTGCAAATAAAATGGTTTATAGTTTTTCAGCAGACCCTAATTATATCTAAAAAATTAGCTACATAAGGTTTAATTTGGACATAAAATTATACTTGTATAGTTTCTACATTTTTTAACTGGAAAATAATAAAAGCTATATAAATGACACAAAATTTTAAATTTTTATAGACCGAAGAATAAATTATTAACAAAATCATTACAAAGGATTCATTATAAATCACTTATATATAAAAAATCCCAAATTTTAAAAAATTTGGGATATTAATTTAAATATAAAAATTACTATGCTTCAAAAGGAGTAACAGACACAAAAGACTTGTCATTACTTTTCTTTTGAAACTTAACAACACCGTCTATTTTTGCATGTAGGGTATGGTCTTTACTCATGTAAACATTTTCACCTGGGTTGTGTTTAGAACCTCTTTGTCTAACGATTATATTACCCGCAATTGCAGCTTGACCTCCAAATATCTTTACGCCTAAGCGTTTTGATTCTGATTCTCTCCCGTTTTTTGAACTTCCGACACCTTTTTTGTGAGCCATGATGTTTTGGTTTTATAAGTTAATATTAAAATTAAACAGCTTTGCCACCGTTTAACTCATCTTGTAATTTTTTTAATTCGTCAAAGTTCCCATCTGCAGCAAGTTGTGCTTGTTGAGCCCATGTTCCTGGGTCTAAATGTTGCACTTTTGCATCGGAAACATCTAAAATTTCTTTTAAATGACTCACAGATGATTTAGCTAATTTTTCAAAGGTATCTAAACCTGCAGCAACTAAAACCTCAGCAGCTTTTGGACCGATGCCTTCAATTAATTTTAAATCATCAGCTTTTTTTGAAGTTTTTGATTTTGAAACTTTTACTTCTTCAGAAACAGCCTCTACCACTTTTTGAGCTTTATCAGTGGTTTCATCTTTCTTTACAGCTGATTTTTTTGTTCCTGAAGCAATAATATTTTCCACAATAATTTGTGAAAATGATTGTCTGTGACCATTTTTCTTTTTGTAACCTTTTCTTCTTTTCTTTTTAAAAACGATTACTTTGTTTCCTTTTAAATGGCTTAACACTTTGGCTTCAATAGAAGCACCTTCTATAGCTGGGGCGCCTATAGTTACTGTACCATTATTATCTAATAAAAGAACTTTATCAAAAGTAACTTTTGAACCTTCATCTTCAGATAATCGATGTACAAAAACTTTTTGGTCTTTGCTAACTTTAAACTGTTGCCCTGCTATCTCTACGATTGCATACATAACAATATGTTTAGATTATTTTTAAGTGTGCAAATATACTACTAAATTCAACAATAGCAACATAGTAAGTAAATTATTTTCACAACTGGTTAATTCTTTTTTAAAGTGCTATTGCTAATTTATCTCTTTTTTAATTCCATTTTTTACCTTTATAGTATTTCATTAATTTCAAACAAAAGCGGTCTGCTTGGACTTGCGTCATTTTCAAAAGACGCAATTTGTAAATTTAAAAAATAATATCCGTCTAGTATTTGTTGTGGCACATAAATCATTTCTGTTATGGTATTATTCTTTTTTACGTCATAATTGAGATTGCTTGTGTTTTTTACATTCCAAAAAGCTTTATGAGCTAACAACTTCCCTTCGTCTTGTTCTTTATCTATGCTTGGCAAGTCAATTAACAAATGATTTATGTTGCTCTCACAAATAAACATTGCTGCTTCCTCCGTTAAATAAGGCGGATTAGTATTAGAATAATTCTTATTTATTTTACTTTCTGCATTAGGCAAAGTTCTAATTATCAATGCGTCAATAGTTAATTTTTGATTCATTGAAGCTGTATCATGTAGCAGGGGTTCTAATTGTTCTTTTGTAATAACTAAATCATTGTTCTGATGTATTGGTACAACAGAGATTAATTGTGCTACAAAAAAAAATTGTTTTAAACATTCATGAATACTATAAAAATCTTGAGTAATATGTCCTAAACATTCGGTGTGTGTGCCGTGTGCGTGCGGGTTAAAATAAATATTATTAAAATTTATAGAACCTCCTAATGCCACACTTCCTATCCAGTTATCTGTTTTTACAGGTTCTATAATCGGTTTTTTTTGATGCCATGCAATCAGATTATTACTCTTATTGGTCAGCGGAATAGAAATATCTATAGGTTTTGACAAATTAATTGTAAAATTAATATTGTTAATTTCAATACTTGTCTTCATCGGTTTATAACTATTGTTTTTAATGGGTTATACTTGTCCGCTATTAGGCTGATGGAATGCTCATAATCATCCACCTTTGCATCAAGAAGTTTTGCCTGGAGCGTTTCCTCTGTTTAGGGATTTTATAAGAAATTAATACTTTAATTTTTTCGTTTGTATTGACCTTATAGCTTTAATATTAAGTTTTGTATCTTAATGATAACTCTTTAGTGATTCTTAAATCATTGAAGACTTATTTCCTTACAAATATATAGTTTTGACCTGAATAATTACAAATATTTTCGGCATTACTCACATTGTTTTTAAAAGTTAACTAATAACTCAAACACATCAAAATTAAATAATTATGATTTATATTTTTGATTTTCGTATTTATGGCTTCATCACTTTTTAATAGCAAAAAGCATTAATGTGCGTAATTTTAACTATGTTTGAACCAATAAAACATTAATCAAAAAGAAATGTCAACCATATTTACAAAAATAATCAACGGCGAAATTCCGTGTTATAAAATAGCCGAAGACAAAGATTTTATAGCTTTTTTAGATGTAAACCCTAATAGCGTGGGACATACCTTATGTGTTCCTAAACAAGAAATTAACAAGATTTTTGAAATGGAAGAAACGCATTATATGGAGCTAATGAAGTTTTCAAGAAAAATAGCCCTTGCCATTGAACAATCTATTGCATGCAAAAGAGTGGGTGTTGCAGTCATAGGTTTAGAAGTGCCTCATGTACACGTGCATTTGATTCCGCTTCAAGAAATGGAAGATATGCGATTTCAACGAAAAGTGAGTTTACAACAAGATGAATTTGAAACCATTGCAAAAAAAATAGCGTCAAAATTGTAATCAACTACTATTTACTATAAACCTAATATTTTAACCAATCGTTTTACAAAGATTCGGTATTATATCAAACCGAATAATTAAGATTACATAAATTAACTATAAATTGATTTGGTTTTTGGTAGTGAGAAAACATTTTCCAAAATACAATCATTCTATTTTTTAGCTCCACTTGTAGGAAACATCAGCGGTATTACTTATACCGCACTCATCT
>DAINSR010000250.1:0-3276 GCA_036741255.1 Flavobacterium sp. | reverse complement strand
AATCAATTAATTCAATCATTTGAAAAAGAATATTGAGTTTTTCAGCAGACCCTAGCTAAACAAATGATGAGATGATTGCAAAAAAGTTAAACTATATATGGGTTAAATGTATTTGCATATAAACAAGCTGTTTTTTTGTAATTTTAACATTCCTGACTTTGTGCTGGAACCCCCAATTTAAAAATTAGATATAGATTTTAAAGCAAAATGTTATTCCGTTATTAAAATTGTTTGTTTGATAAGTTCGGCTAAATTCTAATACCTATTATGTATTCAATATAGTTCAAGAAAAATGGACTATTTTAATACTATATCGGCATTATACCATAAACTATTGGACTATTTTACAAATGTTATTGGTATAATTTAACAGCATTTTCTTTAAACTGCCAAAAAAATAAAGGACTACTTAGCTTTTGTTATCTTCTTTTGTTTTTTCTACAACAAATTTAGTGTTAGATGCACTTTCAATGGCTCTAATGGCAATGTCTTTAACTTGGTCTGTGGCTTTAGTGCTTTTTTCCATCAATTGCTCAATAATGGCTTTTTGTTCTTCATTCTTTTGATTGATAACAGAAATCTCATGTTCAAAAAGTTTAACTTTTACTTCTAAATCTTTGTTGTCAAGCTGTTTTTGATATTCATATTCTCGTTTTAGTTTTTCTGATATTTCTTTCTCTTTGTCAGAAATAGCTTTTTGAAGAATACTATCAAATTTTTCAACCTTAGATTTAAGTTCTACAAACTCATTCTCTTTTTGCGACAAAGCATCTTCCCTAACGGCTACTTGCTTTTCAAAATTTACTTTTAATTCGCTTAATTCTGATTCTAATTTTAGTTTTTTATTTAAGTAAGCATCTTCTTCGTTTCTTCGTTCAATTTTTATCTTATAAATATATGCTTCCTCTTCTCTTTTCCACTCCGCTTTTTTGTTTTCTATTTCTTGTTCTAATGCTTTTTTGTCCTCAAGGTGTTTTTCTTCAAATTCATCTTTAATTTTTTTCTGTGTATTAATTAAAGCCTCTAAGCTTTGAGCTTCTGCTTTTATTTGATAAAGATCTTCAAGTTCTTGATTTTCAATTTCTGTTGATTTTTGTAATCTATCTAATTTTTCTGCCTCTGCAATTAATTTGCTTTTTAAATCATCTGCCTGATTGATAAATACTGTTTTTAGTTGTTCTAAGGTTGATAAGAAATCTTTACTCTCAACTTCAGTTTTTACTTGTCTTTGAATTTTCTCTTTGTCTGCTAGTTCTTTCTTTAAAAAAGTATTGTTTTGTTCCTGTTCTTTGAGCTTAATTAAAATTTCATTATAGCATCTAATATTTGATTTTTTGTACTTGTTGATGTGATGGCCGTCATATTATATTTAATTATTTAATTTTATTACACTATTTGATTTTCTCTAATTCTAAATTTTTGTAATGACCTTGTTTTATCATTTAAGAGTAGTTTGATTTATTTGAACATATTTATAATTTTATCGCTGTTTGTTTTTCAGTTCTTTCTTAATTTTTTCTACTTTTAAATTTTATCTCCCAAATACTACGTATGTAAATTTTAGTAGAATAAGGCTTCATGTTTAATTTTATAGTTTTAAAATTCAGATTAAAAGGTTTAGTATTTAAAATTCTAATTCTTCTACATCTGGAATAACGGCTTCTGTGGTGTCAACAACTTTTTTTGGCCTCCAGCAATCTACTTTTATAGACATATCTGCAGGTCTTGGAAAATTTTCTTGTGATACATTTAATGATTTGTCTTTGTAGCATTTTGCCATAAAAATACCCCAAATAGGGAGTGCCATTGTAGCTCCCTGACCAAAAGCGGTGTTTCTAAAATGTGCCGATCTATCCTCATTTCCTACCCAAACACCAGCAGCTAAATTTGGCACCATTCCCACAAACCAACCGTCAGAATTATTTTGAGATGTACCTGTTTTACCCGCAATTTCATTGACAAAAGAATAATTATAAGACATAAACCCTGCACTTCCATATCTTAATCTTGAACCCGTTCCACCTTCTGTAACTCCTGTCATTAGTTTAATAACTGCATAGGCTACTTCTTTATTAACTACATCGCTAGTTTCTGGAACTGCCTCATAATTTCTGGTTTTACATATTGACCTTCATTTGCAAATGTACTCATGGCAGCAACCATCTCTTCAACGGTTATTTCTACTGCTCCTAGTGCTATGGCAGGAGTTGCAGGCACATTTGATGTTACGCCAAGTTTTTTTACCATTTCTACTACGGCATCTGGACCCACTCTATCCATTAATTTAGCCGAGACGGTATTGACAGAATTTGCTAAAGCCGATTTTAAATTGATTAGGCCTCTGTACTTCCCATCTGAGTTTTTAGGGGTCCAGGTTTCTGTGATGCCCCATTTGCCTTTTGGCATACTAAAAGGAGAGTCAATAATAGAATCACAGGGAGACATACCTAGTTGGTCAATGGCCGTGGCATATACAAATGGTTTAAATGTAGAACCCACTTGTCTTGCTCCTTGCCCCACATGGTCATATTGAAAATATTTTTGATTGATACCTCCCACCCAAGCTTTGATGTGCCCTGTTTGAGGTTCCATGGCCATAAATCCTGTTTGTAAAAAATGTTTGTAATATAATATTGAATCTTTTGGAGTCATGAGAGTGTCTTGTTCTCCATTCCACGTAAAAATTTTCATTTTTGCCTTTACATCAAATGATTTGATAATTTCATCTTCAGTTTTGCCATCTTTTTCTAAGATTCTCCAGCGTTCTGAGTTTTTCATGGCTCGTTTAATTATCCCTTCTGTTTCTTGATCTGTTAGGTTTACAAATGGAGCATTTTTTTTGCCTTTTGAAAGTTCAAAAAATTTAACTTGTAGGTTTTTAAGATGCTCAGATACTGCTTCCTCTGCATAATTTTGCATTTTAGAGTCAATAGTAGTATATATTTTTAATCCATCTCTATGTATATCATAAACATTTCCTTCGTCATCTGGGTTTTCTTTAGCCCATTTTTTTAAATAATCTCTAAGATATTCTCTAAAATAGGTGGCTATACCATCGTTGTGATTTTCTAGTTTAAAATCAAGTTTAATGGGTTTTATTTTTAATTGGTTATATTTTTCTTCAGATAAATGATTATTCCTAACCATTTGTTTTAAAACTACATTTCTTCTAATGGTAGAACGTTCTTCAAATCTTCTTGGGTTATATCGAGAAGGGTTTGTGAGCATTCCTACTAAAACTGCACTTTCTAAGGTATTTAATTCGCTGGCTTTTTT
>DAINSR010000249.1:1778-3291 GCA_036741255.1 Flavobacterium sp. | reverse complement strand
CATAAAGTAAAATAGACTGTATATGAATAGTAAAATTGATCTTTTGAAAAACCAATAAATACCCAAATTCCAAAAGAATTATACTGATGATGACCAAGCAGATGGGACACCATTTTTTCTCGACATATTTTTGATAATACAATGAAGCGAATATTACTGGCACAGCAAAAACAAGCAGTATTTTTTGCAGCATAAAAAAGCTATCGATATTATTTGTCAAAATGGAGAAGAACAAACCTATAAATTGAAAACTAAAAAACACCATACTCAAATCACTGAAATTAACGATTTCGAAAATTTTCCATTTATTAGAACCAACTATCGTATCACAACTGGTAGATGCCTTCATGTTGCAAAAGCTATTGAGCAATTCGCTCTTGGCATCAAACAAATCTTTGAGGGCGGCTACAGAAAATAAAACTCCAATTATAGGAAGTAACAAAAACAGGATTTCTTTAGCGGTGGCATTTAATGAATATAAAACACCCCCAAGTGCAGGAATTAAGAGTGATATAAAAAAACCAATAAAATTGTTTTTTTTAATTTTAGTTGGCTCAAATTCTTGTTTTTCAACGACTAACACAATTTCTAACCATCTTTGTTCGAGTTCTTGAAGACTTATGGTATTTGTGTTTTTGTCTTTAAGAATTGAATAATTTTCTCCTTTTTTTTCAATGAAAAACAAGCCTGGTGGGTTTAATTCTTCATTGAGATAGACTATAAATTGAGTAGGCAAATCATCTATTTGCTCTTTTGCTACACGAGTTGCCAAATTATCAATGCTAAAAAAACTTAAAGTATCGGTAATTGATAATAAGGATGGATAAGCTGGGTGAGATTGTATCTGAAATTCAAACTCGGTCTTGTCAATTGTGATGTTTTCTTTTTCCAAATACTGGAAAAGGTAGTTGAAGTTTTCTGTCATTTAGGAAATTGTTTTTTTAGGTTTTTATTGTCAGTTATTGTGGATTACTTATCAAATATTTCAGTAATCATTTTTTCAATTGCAGTCTCTTTTTCGGAACCACCCCCTACCCACCTGCCAATTATGATTCCTTCTTTATCGATTAGAATTTTTACGGGAATTGCAGTTACTACATAAGTGTCTTCAATAGTGCTTTTATTTTCTTTTGTTGATATTTGTTTCCAAATTTCAATTTTTTCTTTCTCAATAGCTTTTTTCCAAGATTGAGGATTTTCGTCTATGGATATGCTAATAAATTCCAATCCTTGATTTTTGTATTTAGTATATAATTCTTTTAGAAACGGAAAATCCTCCCTACAAGAACTGCACCAACTTGCCCAAAAATCAATTAAAACATATTGATTTTTATGGAATGAACTTAATCTAACTGTTTTACGATTTACATCTTTTAAAATAAAATCTGGGGCTAAACTCCCTATTCTACTGTTTTTAAAATCAAGCAATCTTTCAGCCAATTGTTTTCCGCTATGAGATTTTTTTACTTCAGGTGCTAACTTATTGTATAAATTTTTAATTGTATCATATGGA
>DAINSR010000249.1:0-1768 GCA_036741255.1 Flavobacterium sp. | reverse complement strand
CACCCTCTTTTGTCAATATTTCACATAATAAGTCAGGTGCTATAAATGAAGTTGGATTTTTTTTTATAAATTCAAGATTCAATAGCATATTTTTTTTTGCATTTTGATTTACCAATTGATCCCACAGTTGATTAATCGAGTCTAAGCTCTTTTGAAATTGAATTTTTAAAGAATTATCACTTGTTTCACCCATTTTAATAGAATATAATCTACTAGATTCTCGGATAGAATCCATTTTTTTGTGAATTTTTTCCGTCTCCGTTGCATTTTGTAATGAATAAAACTCCGCATTTGCCTTAGAACCATTTATCACTATAGAATTCAAATCACCATAATCGAGTTTTATATTCATTGTGCCTGACTCCAAATAAAATACTTTTGAATTTAATGCTGTCATATGAAATTTAGGGTCAGTACAAATAATTGCTTTGGTAAGGAAGTCAAGTTCTCCTTTAAATACAAATTTATTGTTATAAATCTGTGCAGATTTAGTAATGCCCTTGCCGTTGACCTGATATGTTAAATAAATATTTTTTGAGTTAGCATTTTTAGAACAGACACCATTTAAGACAAAATTGTGCTGTGCTACTGTAATAAGTGAATAAACAAAAAAGAGAATTGAAAGTTTTAATTTCATGTACATTAATTTAAAAAATTTAAATAAAAAACAAGAAATCTTAATTCAATAAGATTTCCTGTTTTTTAAGAGTAATTTATTGCATAAGAATACTAAAAAACTACTGATACGTTTCACAATAACCTAGACGTCCTTTACTTCCACTGCACAGATTACATCCTGATCCACAATCATATGCACTATAACATCTTTGACAAGGTTTGCCCTCTCCACTTCCCGCCATAATATTACTCATTTCTTTTCTTGTAAGTTTGCCTATTGCATTAGCAAGACTCATTTTTTCTAATTGTTTCATGATTTTTAATAATTAAGGATAAATTTGATTTTCAGATAAATATCCAAAACTAACCAATTCTTGCTCATTTCTTAATAAGATTGTTTTTCTGTCTTTCATAAGATATAACTTATTGGCTATACTCAATACATTTTGATAATCATGGTCTGTTATAACAATCCCTTTATCTATAGAAGCGATTTGAATTAACTCTTTCACTTTTTCAATATAAACAGGCGATAATCCTATAAATGGTTCATCTAAAAATGAAAATTTTGTCTTTGAAAGCAATATTAATTTTATTTCAAAATACCTTAACTCTCCTCCAGAAAGACTGCTCACTTTCTTATCCTTGAATAAGTTAATAATCTGATCATCAATAAATTTGTTTCTAACATCAAGCTCTATGAATAAATCAATTACTTTATTTACAGAAAGTTGTTTTGGCAAAAAATTGTCTTGAGGCAAAAAAGAAATAAGATTTTTATTCAAATATGGTTTTTTTAATACTTCATTGTCAATTTTTATAAACTTATTTTCGGCATCTTCAATTCCATAAATAATTTTAAGTAAAGTTGATTTTCCTGTTCCATTTCTTCCAAAAATACCCACAATATCGTTTGTTCTGAAATGTAAACAGACACCTGATAGTATATAGTTATTTTTGAAACTCTTTATTACACTATCAACAAATAAACTGTGATTGCCCATAAAACTATTATTAATATTACTGATAAAATTATATTTAATACTAGGCAATAAGCAAACAATTCAGTTTTAGAAAAATTATTGTTAAAGTAAAAAAAATATTCATTTTCCCTATAATTTTCTTTAAATAAAATGGTTCTACTGGATAT
>DAINSR010000248.1:0-3293 GCA_036741255.1 Flavobacterium sp. | reverse complement strand
ATTTTTTCATTACGTATTATATCCCCTGCTTTTATACTTAATACATAAATTGAAGCAGGTAAATTAAGGTTTTGTAATTCTATGAAATGATCGCCTTTCTCTATGTTGGCTCTATTCATTTCGTATACTTTTTTGCCATTTAGGTCAGTAATTTCTATATGTAATGGCCCTGATTGTGTTGTGCCTACTAAAATATTCAAGTAATTCTTCATAGGATTGGGGTAAATTGTGAAAAGGGGTTCGTCTTTATTGTCTTTGATGTCGATTTTTGGTGAGGCATTTTTTGCCGATGAGCTAATTTCGGGTGTGGACAAAGCGGTTATTTCTCCTAGGCTTAAGACTTTATCATAGATTAATAAATCATCTGATTTCCCCTCAAAATGGTACAAACTTGCATTCCATACATTGGTGCTGTTTGTGCCTCCCCATCCTGCATTATCACTATGTATAGGAACGATGGTTTTGCTATTGTTTTTAAAATAATTATTGGTTGCTTGTTTTACACCATCTAGATACAAGGCTATTTCTCCATGATTAAAAACTCCAGTTAGATTTACCCATTGGTTTATGGGAATATCATTTGTTGATGTTATTGTTTGTAACTGGTTTTCTATTAATACACTCAATTCTACTTTGCTTCCGTTTAGTCGTATGGCAAAGCCATCGCTATCACCACCTTCGTCATAAATGACTTCTAATTTATTGGGGGTAATGTTTTCTTTTTTTATCCAAAGGGATACAGTTCTTTCTTGGAAAGCATTGTGAATAAGCAAATCGCCATTGTCTATGGTAACAATATCGTCTGTTCCAGTAAAGTTGATGGCATAAGTGCCTTCGGCAGTGTCACTATCTTCCACCAACGAGGAACAGGTACCCGCTGCATTGCAGCTACCCTTAAAGGTGTTGCAGGTATAAGGAGGGTTTACATCCCAAACTTGGGTGGTGGATGGGGCGGAAACAGGGGAGTCATTGGGTGCAGAAGAGGGGCATGTCGATGGAAATACAATATCGGTAATCGATGCTCCTCCTTGAAGGTGTATTTTTGCTTTTGACTCTACTATCTCTTTTATTTCTTTTCCGTCTGGTGCAAATAACTCAATTAGATAATCTTCTACCTCTCCATTGTTGAAAATTTCATCTTGAGTTGGTGGTGTAGCTCCTTTTTTTATTGATATTCTTAACCGTGCTTGTCGGTTTTGATCAGGTAGTAAGGCGATATCTGTATAGTTAGGCAGGGTATAATTGAAAGAGATATTCCCCCCATCCATTACAACTCCTTGTTTTATCAACTCAACTGGATGAGAAACTGGATCATTGACGAAATTATAGGTGTAATTAACATCATTTTTACCACCCGGCACCTCTTTGTTATAATAATCTATCCAAACACTATATCCGTAAATTAAAGGAGTAGGAGTATGAACAGCTATTTTAAACGAAAGTGTATTAGTATTTTCATCATCGATGCTGGTTTTTATAGGTCCTATTTTGAAGTTTGGGTTTACTAAATTCAAATAGCCTCCGTTATTATCAGTAGGTATTGATTTGCTATAATCGCCTTGCGATACTTCTAGGGAGTTTATGTATAAGCCTTCACTATTTTGCCCTCTACTTTCGGGGTATTTGTAGGATTTGCCTTTTGCCCATACTTCCTCGGGCTTAAAAAGTTGTAAAGCGTTTTTGGGAACATCTCCTGGGTAGCTAACTGCTTTTACATTAACAACACTAGATCCTATATTGTCAAGTCTTACTTTAATTGGAATTTCAACTAACGATAATGGTTTAAATTCTCCATTGTTTGATTTTATTGCGGCCTGCAGGTATCTATTCTTAAATTCTGTACTTCTTCCTGCTTTAAAATATTTATTTGAAGAAATTCTATTGCAAGGAGGATAACTAACTGGAGGGTTATCACAATCCCATGAATATGGTTGTTTGAATTCTAATTCTTTAGGATTTCCAATTGGGCTTTTGTCATCAATAGATATTCCATATAGCAATCTCTCTGTATAGACTCTGGATTGTGGGTCTTGATCTAGGTAGTAAACAGATAAAACTAAATCCGAACTATTAAGATTATCTGCCTTGATTCCTGCTATTTCTTGCCAAGGGACTAACAAATTATTTAAATTGTCAAATAGTAATCTAGGCCTTAACCTCATGACATTTTCATTCAATAATGTGGGGTTTCCATTTTGTAGTGATGGAGTAACCTTTGTTTCATTGGGTTGCATAATTAGTTCAAATTTTTCATCAAAAGGTGTCCGTACCAAATCATTAATATAGCCACCAGGCATACTATTTAACCAATTACTACTGGGTGCTAAATATTCTGCAAAGTTATAATCATTGGTTTCATACCATTTATTTGAAATTAGTGAAGTAAAGCCAAAATTATTTTCTTCTCCAAATGAAATTACCCCTTTTAACAAGTTATGTTTTGAAAAAAATCCCGACCCACTACTCCCTACTTGCAATGTTGTGTTGTTGTTATTCCAGTCATTATCAAAAATGTAAAAATAACCCGCTCTGTTACTATTTTTAATATGTACAAAATCAAGTATTAAAAAATAGGGATCTATAAAAACTTTCTTATGATCTGTTTTTGGGTGGCTGATATTACTCCAAATATCACTTCCGGAACCTATTGTATTGTCCCAGCCCGATGCGTAGGCATACTGAAGTAATTTTGGGTCATAGTTCACTAAATCTAAAAGGGCAAGGTCATTTGTTGTATCCTTAAATAGAATTTGACACTTGACCCTATAAATACCACTAATTGATTGATTATCATAAGTATTACCTCTTTCTAAAGCATCGGGCATTTCGTAATCAAATGAAAAGTACGCATCAAATATCTCACCTGCATTGAGACTTTTTAAACAATGTGATGCGATAGAAACATAAGGAACACCATCTTGATTAGCATTATTTAATAAATTACAAGAACAACTACCAGATAGTTTTTCATTAGTAGTTAATACAAATAAACCTATAGATCGTTTTAAGTCTTGTAGCTTAGTCCCATCGGGGTGATTTACATTTATATTGTTTGCGTTTGAGACACCTATTCTATAAGGGAAATAGACATCCTGACTAAACGCATACATATTAAAAAACAGATAGAATATTAGTGCTAAAACAGTTTTTAAAAGATAGGTTTTCAGTGTTGTTTTCATAACTTTATTTTTTTATACTACGCTAAAAACTTGTAAGTTATAAATAATTTAATTAATACTAACCTACTCCACCAAAATTTTTTCATTACGTATTATATCCCCTGCTTTTATACT
>DAINSR010000247.1:0-3308 GCA_036741255.1 Flavobacterium sp. | reverse complement strand
AGGTTCAAATTTTCCAGGGGCATGATATTTCACTTGGTCATCTTCTGCAAGTTGCAGTCCCTTTCCTTTTGTTGTAATAACATGAAGAAACTTCGGTCCTTTTACAAATTTTAGTCGTTCTAGCTCTGCAATAAGCTTATTTAAATCGTGTCCGTCTATGGGACCAGAATAATCAAAGTTTAATGACTTAATCATGTTGTTTTGCTTTGGGTTTTTACCTTCTTTAACGGCAGTTAAGTAATTTTTTAAAGCCCCCACACTAGGATCAATGCCAATAGCATTATCATTTAAAATTACGAGTAGGTTTGCCTTTGTTGTTCCGGCATGATTTAAACCCTCAAAAGCCATTCCGCTGGCAATAGAAGCATCTCCAATA
Source organism: Flavobacterium sp. (assembly GCA_036741255.1). GTDB lineage: Bacteria > Bacteroidota > Bacteroidia > Flavobacteriales > Flavobacteriaceae > Flavobacterium. Next base: position 2,932 of record DAINSR010000247.1, on the reverse strand, counting down.
ACTGCAATGTGATTTTTTTTATCATCGCCTTTTAACGATGATGCTAGTGCCATTCCTAAAGCAGCCGAAATAGATGTAGAAGAGTGTCCCACGCCAAAGGTGTCATAAGCACTTTCTGATCGTTTTGGAAAACCCGAAATTCCGTTTAATGTTCTGTTGGTTTCAAAAACAGTTTTTCGTTCGGTTAAAATTTTATGACCATAAGCTTGATGCCCCACATCCCAAACCAATAAATCATCTGGGGTGTTAAAAACATAATGCAGTGCAATGGTTAATTCAACAACACCCAAACTGGCACCCAAATGCCCCTCTTTTTTAGAAACCATATCAATAATAAAGCTTCTCAACTCTTTAGCTAATTGAGCTAATTGATTTTTAGGAAGTTTCCTCAAATCAGTGGGATTGTTAATTTTTGAAAGCAAATTTTCCATAAGCATACAAAAGTAAGCATTGGTTATTGTATTTTTGTACTTATGGAGCAAATTTTTACGCACGAGTATTACATGAAAAAAGCACTTATAGAAGCAGAAGTGGCTTTTGAAAAGGGTGAAATTCCAGTGGGAGCTCTTATTGTTGTTGATGATAAAATTATTGCTCGAAGCCATAATTTAACCGAAATGCTGCATGATGTTACTGCTCATGCCGAAATGCAAGCCATAACAAGTGCCGCAAATTATTTGGGCGGAAAATACTTAAAAGATTGTACACTATATGTTACACTAGAACCGTGTCAAATGTGTGCTGGAGCATTATACTGGAGTCAAATTTCAAATGTTGTATTTGGTGCGTCTGATAAAAATAGGGGATTTCAAAAAATGGGATTGCAATTGCACCCCAAAACTAAAGTTACTTCGGGCATTTTAGAAAATGAATGTGCCTTGTTGTTACAGGCATTTTTTAAATTGAAAAGATAGCAAATCATTCCTTTGATTAGATTTAAAAAGGCATTTGTTTTGCTATAAATTATAAAAAATAAACTAAAGCAATAAAAATAATGGACAACAAATTAAAATCTACTTTAATTATTGGAATTTCAATAATTATTACTGCCTTTATACTGGGTTTTTCGTTTAAAAACAGAAATCAAAATCTAGACACTATCTCTGTTATAGGATTAGGCACAAAAGACTTTGTTTCTGATGAAATTTTATGGTCGGGGAGTTTTACAACTAAAAGTTTTGATATTAAAGAAGCTTATAATAAGATGGTTTCTGATCAAAAAATTGTGGCTAATTTTTTCTTAAACAAGGGATTTAAAAAAGACGAATTTACTTTTGGGGCAGTGCAATTTAACAAGCGTTATAGAGAAGTGCGAACCGAAAATCCGGAGAATGCATATCAAACAAAATATGAGCAATTTTTTGATGGTTATGAAGCCACACAAACCATTAGATTTACTGCAAAAAAGAATCCCGATTTAATGAAACGCATTGAAGAAGTGTCTAGTAAAACATCAGAATTAATCAACTCAGGTATTGAATTAACATCAAATTCTATTCAATATACCTATTCTGATTTACCCAGTTTAAAACACAGTTTAATTGAAAACGCCTCAAAAGATGCCAGTGAGCGAGCCGAAAAAATTGTAAACACAGCCAATGGAAGTTTAGGAAAATTAAAATCGGCAAGCATGGGAGTTTTTCAAATTACAGGTCAGGGTTCTACAGAAGAAGATACGTATGGGGGCAACAACGACACCTTTAGTAAAAACAAAACGGCTAGAATTACTGTAAGATTAGAATATGAACTGGATTAAATAAAGACTCTTGAGAATCATAAATCGTCCTCTCTTAAAATGGGTTTGTGTTTATAAATGGTTCTTCAAAATTGCATCTTTCTGCATTGTCTTTTTACCACTAAGGAAGTTTGAGTTAAACCAATAAAGTTGAATTTTATGATAAAAATTGAACACATAGGTATTGCGGTTCATGATTTAAAAATATCTAAAAGCATATTTGAAAAATTGTTTGGCACTGCGGCATACAAAGAAGAAGAGGTAGTTTCTGAGGGCGTAAAAACTTCATTTTTTATAAATGGTCCCCATAAAATAGAATTATTACAAGCCACAAATGCAAATAGTTCTATTGCAAAATTTTTAAATAAAAAGGGAGAAGGCGTTCATCACATTGCTTTTGATGTTGAGGATATAGAGCAAGAAATAGCAAGACTAAAACAAGAAGGTTTTATATTTATAAATGAAACCCCAAAAAAAGGAGCCGATAATAAGCTTGTTGTTTTTTTACACCCTAAAAGTTCAAACGGAATATTAATAGAACTTTGCCAACAAATCAAATAAAAATTATTGAACACTTGCAAGCAATTAAAAATAATAGTAATATTGCACACTTAAAAAGAATTAGTTTTCTTTTTCAAATGAATACTTTTTATTGTTGAATACATTGGTCCTATAGCTCAGTTGGTTAGAGCACCTGACTCATAATCAGGTGGTCCCTGGTTCGAGCCCAGGTGGGACCACAGTAAAAAAATAAAGCCTTTGCAGCATTGTAGAGGTTTTTTTTATGGATATTCTTTTGAAATTTCTATTGAAGTTGTGTTTTTTTGTAAAAAAGTATCCATCGCCACCCAAATAAGTTACAAATTCTACTGCTCCTGTTTGTAGATTTTGTTTTATACCATAAACTATTGGACTATTTTACAAATGTTATTGGTATTATTTCCATACTACCATCGGCACTGCAATATTTACGCAAAGGCGTTGTAGTTTGTTGTTTTGCAAACCGCCATAGAATAGACAAACCGGCCATTTTAAGAAGTTACCACACGGAATAATTCGTGCGATGGTGGGGTTGCCAGCTTTTTCAACAAGCCGTTGGAATGGATATCTATACTCGAAAAAAAAACTACATAACACTCAAATTTAAACCCAAAATCCGCATTAGACTTCGTAATGAAAGCTAAAAATACAATAAAA
>DAINSR010000246.1:0-3336 GCA_036741255.1 Flavobacterium sp. | reverse complement strand
TCGGTGTTCGTGCATTTCAATAAAGCGTTCGCTTTGCACAAACATTCCACCGCTACCGCAACAGCCGTCATACACTCGCTTTTCAGGTTCGGGTGCGAGCATATCCACCAAGATTTTTACAATGCTTTGCGGTGTATAAAACTGTCCGCCTTTTTTGCCTTCGGCATCTGCAAACTGACCCAAGAAATATTCAAACACAAAGCCCAAAACGTCTTTGCCTTTTCCGTTTCCACCTTTGCTCAATGTGATGGAGCCAATTAGGTCAATGAGTTCTCCAAGTCTTTGTTTGTCGAGTGCAGGTCGGGCATAGTCTTTTGGTAAAACGCCTTTCAAAGAAGCATTGTCACGCTCAATGCTGTCCATTGCTTCGTCAATGTCTTTGCCGATTGTCGGAAGTTTTGCTCTGCCTTGCAGCCATTTCCAACGAGCTTGCGGTGGCACATAAAAAACTCTCTCGGCTGTGTATTCATCTTTGTCTTCGGGGTCGGCTCCCGTTTCGTTTTTGGTCGCTTCTAATTTTTGATACAATTCATCAAAGGCATCTGAAATATATTTCAAGAAAATCAACCCCAAAACAACGTGTTTGTATTCAGCCGCATCCATATTGTTGCGAAGTTTGTCGGCTGCTTGCCAAAGGGTTTTTTCTAATTCTAAATTCTCGCTCATTTGTTGTCTTTTATTCTAAATTTTTAATTGGCAAAGTTAATTTTTTAATGCCTGTTATTGTTGTCAAACCGTGTCTAATGTCGGTCGGTGCGTTGGGGCAAAAGCAAATGTGCTGCATAGCGTTGGCTTTGAGCGTTGGGATGCAGCTCTTTTGATTTTGCTGAAGCGTTGGCATTTTGTCTTTCATTTTTCTGTTCGTTTATTGTCGGTCGTGTCGTTTTTTAGGGTGAGTGCTAACTCATAAATATACGCAACTCCAAAAGTTGCAATACATTTAATTATTTGATTTTTAATGATTTACTACCGACAATCTAAAAAAACGCAATGCGTTTTTTTGTGTTGTCGGTGGCGTGTTTGTTTTACACGTTTCAAAAATAATAAAATTTGTTTTACAAATTATCCAATGGACTAGTTATTTTTCGGATACTTTTGTTGCTCACTTCGGTGTAAATTAAAGTGGTTTTGATATCGCTGTGTCCCAAGAGTTCTTGAATAAAACAGATGTCGGTGCCTTGTTCTAGCAAGTGGGTGGCAAAACTGTGTCGCAAACTATGAATACCCACTGTTTTGTTGATGTTTGCTTTCAGCAGAGCGTTTCTAAAAACTTGCTGTGCACTTCGGCTGCTATACTGTCCGCCATATTGCCCTTCAAATAAATAGATTTTTGGCTTGTATTCGATGAAATAAGTGCGAAGTTGTGGCAAAATGCTTTCAGGCAAATTCACATATCGGTCTTTTTTGCCTTTGGCTCTTTCGATAAAAACCTGCATCGAGTTGCTATCGATATCCTTGATTTTTAGATTCACAATTTCAGAAACTCGCAATCCCAAACCATAACAAAGTTTGAGCATCGTGTTATGTTTTAAGTTTGGTGTGGTTTCAAAAAGCTTTTTGATATCGACAGGAGCGATTACTTTAGGCAATTGCAATCGTTTTTTGGGACGAGGAATTTCTATCAAAAAACGTTCTCTTTTTAGCACTTGTTCATAATAAAATTTGACGGCATTGATGCGACTGTGAACCGTAGCTTCGGACAATTGAAGTTCGTTGATGCAATGCAAAATATAGTTGCGAATGTCCTCGACTGTGCAACTTTCGGCCAGAATTTCTTTGAGATAATATAGGAAAATGCCAAATTCGTTGCGATAGGTTTTAAGGGTAGAGGCACTAAATCCTTTTAATTGTATTTCTTCGATATATCGTTTCAAAGCCAATTGATTGGTATCTTGAATTTGTGACAAAGCCGATTTCCCTTTAGAGAGCAATATCTTAAACCTAAGTCTATTTTCCTCCGTATCAGGCAAATGCCAAACTCCCAAAGATTGACTCCAGCGTGAACCTTCTAATCTTTTGATTCTAGCGATTAATTCCGCATCTTTCTCAAAATAAACGGCGATTCTTTTTGTACCTCGGTGAGTGATGATTTTGGCTTCCCATTTCATAGTCAGTATTTTGGTTTTGCTAAAGTAGTTTATTTGAAAAAATAGTCCAAATTATCATTTAGGTGTTAATTTTTCTCGCTTAATTCTATTATTTGCAGCATTTATTGAAAACCACTATTGCTGGCTTTATTGTCATTCTGACAAAGGAGGACTCAAGCGTTCTGCTCGAACTGGAGAGGCAAATCTATTATAAACTAAAACCACTTCAAAAGTAAGCACTTATTTTATTGTGTTTTTTAGCTTTCATTACAAAGTCTAATGTGTTTTTTGGGTTGAATTTTCTTTATATTTTTTCATTCCCATCGCTAAAAAAATACTCACAAGTTTTATTTATCTTTGAAAATATTTTTAAAAAATTTATGATACAATCAATGACTGGTTTTGGTAAAGCTTTTTTGCAATTATCAAACAAAAAAATTGCGGTAGAAATAAAATCGTTAAACAGCAAAGGACTCGATTTAAATGTGAGAACCCCAAGCGTTTATAGAGAAATGGAATTGCAACTTAGAAATACGGTTGCCCAACGATTAGAACGAGGAAAAATAGATTTTTCATTGTATATAGAAGCAACAGGAGAGGAAACCGCATCAAAAATAAATGTTCCAATTGTAAAAGGCTACATCAATCAAATGAAAGAGGTTATTCCTCATGCAGATGAAACTGAATTAATGAAAATGGCTGTTAGAATGCCCGATGCCTTAAAAACAGATCGAGAAGAACTAGACAAAAATGAGTGGTTGCAAATAGAAAGTGTTGTAGATGAGGCTCTTAAAAATATTATTTCCTTTAGAAAAGATGAAGGTGTTTCATTAGAAAACGAATTTTTATTGCGTATAGCAAACATTAATGCTCTTATGAATAAAACCCTCTCTTATGATGCCGAACGAATAGAAACCATTAAAACCCGCTTGAGAACCTCACTAAACGAACTACAAATCAATGTTGATGAAAACAGGTTTGAACAAGAACTTATTTTTTATCTTGAAAAATATGACATTACCGAAGAAAAAGTGCGTCTTGCAAGTCATTTAAACTATTTTTTAGAAACCCTAAACGCACCTGAAACAAACGGACGTAAGCTTAGTTTTATTACGCAAGAAATGGGGCGAGAAATAAATACTATGGGTTCTAAATCTAACCACTCTGAAATGCAAAAAATTGTTGTAATGATGAAAGATGAGTTAGAAAAAATTAAAGAACAAGTGCTTAATGTGTTATAAAATAGTTG
>DAINSR010000245.1:0-3401 GCA_036741255.1 Flavobacterium sp. | reverse complement strand
ATTTTTAAAAATGGTATTAAAAACTCCATTTTCAATGAGAGTGCAGGGAGTGTTTTGAACAATGTGATTTTCTGTGCAAACTATCATTTCATCACTTAGCTGTATTGCTAAGTCTATATCGTGGGTAGAATACAAAATGGTTTTTTGAGTTGTGTGGGCTAATTTTTGAAGCAACTGCAGGAGGGTTACTTTATGCACTAAATCAAGATGTGTGGTGGGTTCATCTAAAACTATGAGTGGGGTGTCTTGTGCTAATGCTCTGGCTATGAGTGTTTTTTGAAGTTGTCCATCACTAATTTCATAATGTCTTTTGTGCATAAACGAAGTGATGTTTGTAGCTTCTAAGGCTTCGTTAATTTTTATTTTGTCTTGCGGGGTTAGTTTTCCAAGCCAGTTTGTATAAGGTTGTCTGCCGAGTGCTACAATTTCATAAACGGTTAAGTTGCTGGGCGGTAGTGAATCTGTTAAAACGATACTGAGTTTTTGTGCTAGTTCATTGTTTTTTAAACTTTTGAGGGGTTTGTTTTCTATAAAAATGTTTCCTGAAAGGGGTTTTATAATTTGGGTTAAAGTTTTTATAAGGGTTGATTTTCCTATGCCGTTTGCACCTATTAAACTGATGAGTTGTCCTTTTTTTAATTCAATGTTAATGTTCTTAAAAATTGGTTTTTTTGCTTCTTTAGTGCTGTATCCAATGGTAAGGTTTGTAGTATGCAGTATGTTTTTATTCATTTGAGTATTAAAATTATTGACAAATGATTAATTAAAATTACGTTTTTTAACTAAAAGCCAAATCACAATGGGTGCCCCAAGCACTGAAGTAACGGCATTAATTGGGAGTGTAATGTGGCTACCAGGTAATTGTGCTATACAATCGCAAAGGAGTAAAATAATAGCCCCCAAGAGTAGGGTACTAAAAAACAACGTTAGATGATTACTGGTTTGAAAAAGTAATTTTGCCAAATGGGGTACTGCCAACCCAATGAAAGCTATAGGACCCACAAAAGCAGTGATTCCTCCTGCCAGTAAACTGGTGGCTAAAATGATTAAGAAACGTGTTTTTTTAAAATTTATACCCACACTCTGTGCATATCTTTCGCCAAGCAATAAGGCATCTAAAGGCTTGATTACCAAAAAACTAATCCCAATTCCCAGGCAGGTGATGACTGCTAAAATTACTATTTCGTGCCAACCAAGATTTGCAAGACTACCCAAAGTCCAAAAAGTGAATTTTTGCAACTCTTGTGCGGTGGAAAAATAGGTTAAAATGGAAACAACCGCACTGCTAAAACTGCCAAACATGAGACCAACTAAAAGAATAGAAGTGGTGTCTTTTATTTTTTTTGATACAAATAAAATTGCCAATAAAACAACAGCACTACCCATGCCCGAGGTTAGAACAATTCCGTAAGACGACATGAAAAAAGAAGCCACAAATGCTGGTAAAAAAGAACTGCCTAGTATTAAAAATCCAACCCCCAAACTAGCTCCAGAAGTAAGCCCTAAAACATAAGGACCAGCCAACGGATTTCTAAAAAGAGTTTGCATTAACAAGCCACTTATAGACAAAGCTATACCAGTAAAAAGAGCTGTGAGGGCTTTAGGTAAACGAAAGTTAAAAAATATGATATCCCAACTTTCCTTGCTCATTTTTTGTCCGAAAACACCTTTTATAATGTCAATTAATGGAATACTCACCGAACCTAAACTTATGTTTACCACAAACAAGATTAAAAGAAAACACACAAGAAAAGCGTATAAAACAATAGTCTTTTTTGATGCTACCATTACAAATCAATATTAACAAACAAAGATACTATAACACTATCAACCAGCAAAATTAAAATAGTCAATAAAATTCTCTCTCAGACCTTGTGATTAGGGGCTGCTGAAAAACAAACTTTTCTTTATGGGTAAGTGATATTTGTAGTGTTTGTTTTATTAAGTGCAAAAAAAAATGAAAAAGCTATTCAAAAACCTTGCCTCTCAAAATATCCAGTAGAACCAAAATAAATGTATGGTTAATTTGATTTCTCCTTCGTTGGAATAAACAAAGATTACGGTTAAACCCAAAATGCGGATTAGATTTCGTAATGAAAGCTAAAAATACAATAAAATAAGTAGTTACTGACTTTTTTAAATTTTGTAATATAGTAATATTTTAAGAATTTAAAAAGGGGTAGGTGCTTACTTTTGAAATGGTTTTAGTTTGTAATAGATTTGCTTCGCCAGTTTGAGCAGAGTTCTCGGGTCTAATACGTATTTTTGATTAAATTATTTTTGGCTACTTATTCAGCAACCCCTATTTATAATAATGTGTTTTTGATTTATTGTTTATTCTACCTCTTTGGTGTCAAACTGTGCTTCATATAAATTTTTATAAAATCCAGATTCAATTTCAAGCAGTTCATTGTGAGTACCTTGTTCTACTACTTGTCCTTTATCCATCACAATAATTTTATCAGCATTTATAATGGTGGCCAATCTATGTGCTATAATGATTGAAGTCCTGTTTTTTGTAATAGTTTCTGTTGCATTTTGTATCAAATCTTCTGAATAAGAGTCAATAGATGAGGTGGCTTCGTCTAAAATTAAAATACTAGGATTACACACAAAAGCTCTTAAAAATGCAATTAACTGCCGCTGCCCAGATGAAAGCATAATTCCTCTTTCTTTTACATCATAGTCATAGCCATTTGGGAGGCTTAAAATAAAATCGTGAATTCCTATTTGCTTTGCTGATTCTATTACAAATTCGTGCGAAATTTTAGGATTATAAAGCGTAATGTTGTGATAAATAGTATCGGCAAATAAAAAAACATCTTGTAATACTACGGCTATTTGTTTCCTTAAGCTTTCTAGTGTAAAATCTTTTATATTAGTTGAATCTATTTTTATGTTTCCAGAATCTATTTCATAAAAACGATTTAACAGATTGATAATTGTAGTTTTGCCAGCTCCTGTGCTTCCTACAATAGCGATGGTTTTTCCGGGTAAGATTTCTAAGTTAATTCCTTTTAAAACTTCTTCCTGAGCTATATAGCTAAAACGAACATTCTCAAAATCAACTTTTCCCTGAAAACCAGTTGCTATTTTTGTACCCATATCTTGTATTTGGCTTTTTGTTTCTAAAATTTCAAATACACGTTCTGAAGCAATTATTCCCATTTGCATTACGTTAAATTTATCAGCAATTTGACGCAACGGATTGAATAGCATATTGATTAGCATGGTATAAGCAAACAAATCGCCAAAAGTGGTCATGTCGTTTCCGTTTAAAATACTGTTGCCTCCATACCAAACAATTAATCCTAAGGTTAAAGATGAAACAATATCTGCGATGGGAAAAAATATGGAGTTGTATAAAATATTTTTTTGCACCAATAACAGTATTCCATTTT
>DAINSR010000244.1:0-3451 GCA_036741255.1 Flavobacterium sp. | reverse complement strand
ATATCGGCATTATACCATAAACTATTGGACTATTTTACAAATGTTATTGGTATTAGTAGTTACTCAAATTCGTGACCCTCAAATTTTTTAATTTTACAGATTTTTGTTTATTGATAATTGTTTCAAATTTAGGGTTTATTTTATAGTAAAAAAGATACCAAAAAAACCGTACTGTTTTATTGATACTGTTTTTTTTTGATGTGTATTGTCTGATTAACTGTGTGGGCACGGAATGCAATTCCGCGCTACCCTACTCAAGAAAATTTATTCATATCCGAGCCATCGGGTGAGATGAACCCAAGTATTGATGCCGCTAAAAAACTGGCTAAAATCGTAGATACTTCGGTAGGTTATCTTTTAGGAGAAAATGAACAAGCCAATTTATTTAAAGACCCTGCTATGTTAAAGAGGTTTCAGGATATTTCGGTACTGCCCGAAAAAGAAAAAGAGTGCCTACTCACTACAGTCGACCACTTTATTAAAGCTTCTAAAATAAGTTTGATGTAAAACAAAAAAGCCACCTACACGGTGGCTTTTGCTTTTTTATAGTTTCTCTTTTATCTTATTCAAAATACGTTCCTCAAATTTTTTTTTCTCCTCCTTATTTTCCGAACGGCTAAAGTCTTTGTTTATATCTTTCCATGAACCAAGATTTAAACCATCATTAATACTCACGAAAGCAAGTGTTGTTTTATTTTTCCCGGAGGGATGTGTCGAAGTGAATATTATTTTATTTTCATTTTTATAGTAAAAATAAACAACATAATACCAATGTGGAGGCTCTTCCGACGGACCATCTGGCAAATCCCAACTACCCTGATTATTAATCGTAACTTTAGGAACAATATACTCTGAATGCTCTTGCTTAAATTTATTTATAGCAGTCTTTACTTGTTCTTCTGAATAATTCAATTCGTAGGTTTCAGCGTAAGGATAACTGCCAGGAGCAAAATTATATCCAAACCAAATTACACCTCCAACAATTAAAATGATAATTGTCAATATAATAATAGCTTTTTTATTTTTCATATTTAATGTTTGTGGATAGTTGGGGCATTATTCACTCCCTGATTGCTAATGTTGTACCACATCATAATTTGACCATATCCGAACGGACTGCTTAACTGGAATAGTGTTTTGGGCAATGCACTTAACTCTAAGCCAATACCCAAAACACTTGCTGATGCTCTGTCAATAAGGTTTAAATATGGATTGGCTGCTATGCTTAACTCTTCTCCTACAAACCGCCAGTCTGCACCGATAGCCCTTGTATCTGTGAATAACCCCGATGCCCCGCTTATTTTTAAATTAATATATCGTCTATCGTGTCCGATAGCTGGATATTCGGCAAGGTTAGAAGGAACATAGGAGAAATTATCCTCCCGATTTATAGATTTTGGATTATTCGCTCCTGGATAACTTAAGCCGAACAAATTATTACCCGTAGTAGAAGGATTAAGGCAATTTGGACAAGCACCCCCACCACTATGATTACCCTCATTTCCATTTCCATCAGTATTACTTTCAGGACTTACAACTGGTAATGTGATGATATTTTGAGTAAACGTTTCGCCTTGTGGGTTAGTATATTGGGTGTTTATATATTGTCCTGACTTTACAATGCCTAAAGTTCCTACTCCAGGAACAGCAAGACCCACTCCAAGCGAAATCCTTATAGGGACAATTCGCAGGGTTGAGTATTATTTGCACTCTCTTGCACTTTTATAACTGCTCCCTAAAAGTTGGCTATACTCATATTTACATAATTTAAATCCTGAGAACAATCCCAAACTAAACCAAAACAAATACCCTACTATCTCAACTGGGATTACTGAGTTTAATATTTTTTTATTGAAAATATCTAAAAAAAGATTAATCATAAAAAATAGTGTTATTCCTTTGTTAAAATAACTTAATCGTTTCCAATAATTCTTCATCATAAACTTTTATTTATTATTTCAATTGTTAGATAAATGTTATACTTTCATATCATTAATTATTTTCAAGCTATTTAAATCTTTCTTTTTAAGATAAACTTCATAAATTCTGAAAGAACAAATATAATTAATGCTATCACTCCTACAAATAATATAATAACAATGCTATCTTCAAAATATTTTCTAAAATACATTTTAGCAATCAAAACTACACCGCATATTGCTATTGAATAATTCGAAGCCTTTTCCCAAAATTCTATTTTTTTCATTATTAATTTTTTATTATTATCTAGGACGATATGGAATAAATTGTGGTTGAACAACATTCGTATTATCCTTTGGAGTAATATAAGGTTGCATTCTTATTTGATTCATTTGCTGCTGATACTCATCATACATTTCATATATCAATCTACCTCCAATTAACAATTTTGTTCCAGTTCCTATACCAGGAGGTGTTTCTTTTGGGTCAAAACCATTTGGTGGATTATTAATTGGATTTTGTGAAGGATGCGGTGAAAACTTAGAGGAGCTGGAATGAACGTCTTTATTAAAGGTCATTGTAGTTAATACTCATTAAAGAGTCTTTTTCAAGAACTACCGTTATAACTGCTCCAGGATCTGGTCTAAAGATTTGATAAAAATATTTGTTATCATACCAACAGGCTGTTTCATTTATTTTTTTCGTGTCAGTATTATTGTCAAAGGCGGATAATGGTGTCTTAGCCGTATCAAGTCGTTGGAAAAAATTCTTTTCTTCTATTTCCTTTATTATTATTTGATAATCGCCCTTTGATATTAAAAGCGTGTAATCTTCTGTTGTTTCGCCAACGTCCCAATCTGATTTAAAATCGAGCAACTTATATTTTGTCGGAATAGAAAGATTTGTTTTGCTATAACGACCTATTGCATTTTCAGGTTGGTCGCAAGCCCCCAAAAAAATATTTAAGAAAAAAAACACTACATATAAAATTGATTTCATTTTACTCAAGGTTTGATTGTTACTGTTCCATTAAAATTTATCTGATAAGACCCTCCAAAAATTAATGGGACTAAAGGATATAAAGGTGCAATTGGATTAATACCATAGTGCAAAATTCCTGCTCCAAATGTGGCGACATTCCGTTTTGTGAATCCATTTTGCCATTCTATATTAAAATTATAATAATCAGGCTTAATTGAATATTGATTATTGCCTTTACTAACTAAAGAAATCTTGCCTAAAGCCAGTGCTGTTTGGCTCATAGGATTTACTTTGTATAAATCCAAACCGTATGTATTGGTCTTAGAATTATAAACTAAGTTCTTTTGCGTTACTCCACTAAAGTCTAAAGAAGAAGTTGAAACGTTTAATGGGTCTCCTCCCCCGAACTGAAAATGGGTATAAGTCTGAACAAAAATATTGCCCCCACCACTATGATTACCCTCATTTCCATTTCCATCAGTATTACTTTCAGGGCTTACAACTGGTAATGTGATGATATTTTGAGTAAACGTTTCGCCTTGTGGGTTAG
>DAINSR010000243.1:0-3462 GCA_036741255.1 Flavobacterium sp. | reverse complement strand
ACTCTATGTGCTGTTGTTGGATGAGAATTTATAGCAATATTCTTTGAAGGTGTTTTTAAGAGAACTTTTAGAACAAAAAAAAACACTGATTTTTTATCAGGATTGCTGTGAAAATATTTTTTTAAATAGATTCATGAAAGGAAATAATATTGAAGTTTTTCAAAAATAAAAAATCTTAACTCACATTTCTGGCAAACTAAGATTTTTTATTAATAAATATTTGTTAATAACCTTATGCTGTTTCAGATGTATTAGTTGATGCAATTTTCTCTTCTATTTCAAAGTTTCTATTTCCAAATATAGCTTCTAAATCGTCTTTAAAAATAACTTCCTTTTCAATTAATATGTCGGCAAGCTGGTTCAGTTTATCTTTATTTTCCTCAAGAATTTTGATAGCTCGCTGGTACTGACCTTCAATAAGTAATGAAATTTCTGTGTCTATTATTTTAGCAGTTTCCTCTGAGTATGGTTTAGAAAAGTTATAATCACTCTGACCTGATGAATCGTAATAAGTTATGTTTCCTAATTTTTCATTTAAGCCATAAATTGTTACCATTGCTTTTGCTTGTTTGGTAACTTTTTCTAAATCGCTAAGTGCCCCCGTTGAAATGTTGTTAAAAACTACTTTTTCTGCAGCACGACCACCCATTGTGGCACACATTTCATCAAGCATTTGTTCGGGTCTAACAATCAAACGTTCTTCTGGTAAATACCACGCAGCTCCTAAACTCTGCCCTCTAGGAACAATTGTAACTTTAACTAAGGGTGCAGCGTGTTCTAGCATCCAACTAACGGTGGCGTGCCCTGCTTCATGAACTGCAATGGCTCTTTTTTCTTCTTTAGTAATGATTTTATTTTTCTTTTCTAAACCGCCAATAATTCTATCCACGGCATCTAAAAAATCTTGTTTATCAACAGCTTTTTTATTGTTTCTAGCCGCTATTAAAGCCGCTTCATTACAAACATTTGCTATATCTGCACCAGAAAACCCTGGAGTTTGTTTTGCAAGAAAGTCAGTATCTAATGCTTCTACTTTTTTGAGTGGTTTTAAATGTACTTCAAATATTTCCTTTCGTTCTCTAATGTCTGGTAAATCTACATAAATTTGTCTATCAAATCGACCCGCTCTTAATAATGCTTTATCGAGTACATCAGCTCTGTTTGTAGCTGCTAAAACAATTACATTTGTATTTGTGCCAAAACCATCCATCTCTGTTAGTAACTGATTTAGAGTATTTTCTCTTTCATCATTTCCTCCTGACATATTACTTTTTCCTCGAGCTCTGCCCACTGCATCAATCTCATCTATAAAAATTATAGAGGGCGATTTTTCTTTAGCTTGTTTAAATAAATCTCTAACTCGAGAAGCTCCCACTCCCACAAACATTTCTACAAAGTCTGAACCTGATAGTGAAAAGAAAGGCACTTTTGCTTCGCCTGCAACTGCTTTTGCTAATAATGTTTTTCCTGTACCAGGAGGTCCCACGAGTAAGGCTCCTTTAGGAATTTTTCCTCCAAGTGAAGTGTATTTTTCTGGAGTTTTTAAAAACTCAACAATCTCTTGAATTTCTTCTTTAGCCCCCTCTAATCCAGCAACATTTTCAAAAGTTGTTTTGATATCTGTTTTCTCATCAAACAATTTTGCTTTTGACTTACCAATGCTAAATATTTGCCCTCCACCTGCACCACCTCCCGACATACGTCGCATCATAAAAATCCAGACACCAATTAATAGCAATATGGGTAATAATGAAAATAAAATTTCTGACCATTCACCAGATGTTTTAAAATCATAATTAGCAATCAATCTTTTTTCTGTGGCATCAACTAATTTTTTTTGGAATAATTCTTCATTTCCAATGTTTTCTAATAAAAAATGTGGCCCCTTTTCATTAACTTTCCCTAAAACATCTTTGTTTACCGCCTTGTATTGTTCACTGTTTAAAACTTCTTTTTTTAAGAAAATTTCTGCTGTTTTTCCATTATAAACAATAACTTTTTCAACCTGAGATGAGTCTAGTAATTGATTAAATTTTGATATAGTTGTAGGTCTAGGGTTACTTAAATCAAATCCTGACGATGAAATTTGCATGATGATAAAAAAAGTTATCACCGACATAAACACATACCACGGACTGAACTTAAAACTAGGTTTTTTATTGTTGTTATTATTGCTATTGTTAGTCATAACTATTTTTTGTTTTCTAAAGATATTATTTGAGCATCACCCCACAAACTTTCAATATTGTAATATTCTCTGATGTGTTTTTGAAAAACGTGTACTACCACATTTACATAGTCCATAAGAACCCACTCACCATTTTCAGCCCCCTCAACGTGCCAAGGTTTGTCTTTTAATTCTTTTGATACAACTTTTTGAATGGAATTTACAATGGCATTAACTTGAGTGTTAGAATTTCCGTTGCAAATAATAAAATAATCGCATACGGTGTTGTCAATTTTTCTTAAATCTAATATGTCAATGTCATCTCCTTTTACTTCTTCAATACCTTTAATGATTTGGGATATTAAATCATCATTTGTAATTTTTTTTTTCGTCATCTAAATTTTTAAGTTTTTGCAAATTTATCAATTTTTGTCTTTACATTTGAACGTTAACATAAAGTTTACAAAAATAAATTTTTAATGAATATTATCAAACTAAATGCCACAAACTCTACAAACGATTATTTAAAAGAAATTGTAAGAAAACAATTTTTAGAAAATTTTTTAGTTGTAGTGGCCAATAACCAACTTCAAGGAAAGGGACAACGCCATAGCAAATGGGAAAGCGAGCCTGGTAAAAACCTGACTTTTAGTGTTTTAGTTAGAGATATTATTTACAATCCTTCTGAATTATTTATTTTAAATGCGGCTGTTGCTTGCAGTGTTTTTGAATGTGTTGCTGTGCAAACTGAAAAAAAATGTGCAATTAAATGGCCAAACGACATTATGGCAGACGGACGCAAAATATCGGGTATTTTAATAGAAAATTTAATCCAGCAAAATAATATGCCTACCTCTATAGTGGGTATTGGGCTTAACTTAAATCAAATTGAATTTAAGGGATTGCCGCATGTTACTTCGTTAAAACTTTTAGAACAAAAAGATTTTGATTTGGACTTAATTTTAAATCAGATTGTAAATAAATTGAAAGAAAATATTTCAATGTTGGAAAAAGGTTCGGTTGATTTTTTATGGTCTAAATATGAGGCTAATCTTTTCAGAAAAGAAATTCCAACAACTTTTGAAAATCACAAAAAAGAAAAATTTATGGGGATTATAAAAGGTGTTTCTAAAACTGGGCAATTGAAAGTTTTAGTTGAAGATTTTTCAATGAAACTTTTTTCAATGAAAGAGATAAAAATGCTTTACTACTAAGCTGACAAGAATTGATATATGGATTCTTTTATACCGATTATGTATTCAATATAGTCCAAGAAAAATGGACTATTTTCATAC
>DAINSR010000242.1:0-3466 GCA_036741255.1 Flavobacterium sp. | reverse complement strand
GATATGGTATGCCGATATTCCTGAGGAAGTAACGTACTATGTTACAAGAATTGAACACTACAATTTACCATTTTTTGGCATGTTAATCTTAAATTTTGTATTTCCATTATTAATTTTAATGAATGCAGATTTTAAGCGTTTAACATGGATTATCGTAGGGGCAGGTTCTGTAATTTTATTTGGTCATTATCTAGACTTTTTCAATATGATTATGCCTGCAACCGTTGGAGATCAGTGGTATATAGGTGCGTCTGAGATTGGGTCAGTATTATTTTTTGCGGGTCTTTTTATACTTGTTGTGTTTAGTACCCTAACGAAAGCTCCGTTAGTAGCAGAAAAATATCCTTTGATGGAAGAAAGCAAACATTTTCATTATTAATATTTAAAGAAATAAACAAATGACAAGTTTATTGATACTTTTTGTTTTAGTTTTAATAGGAATTGCGGTTTGGCAATTAACCAAAATATTTCAATTAACACAGGCGGGTAATTCATCAGATGATTCTGAAGTTGCTAATGACAAGGATAATAGCGTTAATGGATATTTAATGTTTGGATTTTTGGGATTTATATACTTATTCACCATTTATTCTATTGTAGCGTGGGGTGAATTTGTTTTAGCAACTCCTGCTTCAGAACATGGAAACGACGTGGATAATTTAATGAATATAACGCTTGTGGTAATATTTTTTGTTCAAACTTTTACACAGTTTTTATTACATTATTTTGCATTCGTTTACAAAGGTAAAGAAGGACAGAAGGCTTTGTATTTTTCAGATAATAATAAGCTTGAAGCAATATGGACTATTATACCCGTGATAGTTTTAGCTGTTCTTATTTTGTATGGTTTGTACACTTGGAATCAAATTATGTATTATGATGACGAAGAAGAAGTAATGTATGTAGAAATATATGCAAAGCAATTTGGTTGGGAGGCTCGTTATTCAGGTGAAGACAATACTTTAGGTAAAGCAAATGTTAGGTATATTGAAGGTATTAACACCTTAGGAATAGACTTAGATGATCCAAATGGTCAAGATGATAAAGTAGTTCAGGAGTTACATTTACCAAAAGGGAAAAAAGTAGTTTTTAAATTGCGTTCTCAAGATGTTCTTCATTCAGCATACATGCCTCATTTTAGAGCTCAAATGAATTGTGTTCCGGGTATGGTTACGCAGTTTGCTTTTATCCCTACTGTTACTACTTCTGAAATGAGACAAGATGAGGCTATTGTAGCTAAAGTTGCTAAAATCAATAAAATTAGAGCTGAAAAGAGTGCTAAACTAGTTGCTGAAGGTAAAGAACCTCTTGATTCTTACACATTTGATTACTTACTCTTGTGTAATAAAATTTGTGGTGCATCTCATTATAATATGCAAATGAAAATTGTTGTAGATACACCTGAAGATTTTAAGAAATGGCTAGCTGATAAGCCTACATTTAGCCAAGCTTGGAAAGATGCAAATGCCCCAAAATCTGATGATGCAGAAAAAAACACATCGGCAGTTGATTCATTAAAAACAGTTGCTCAGTTAATAAAATAATATAAAAGATTTCAAAAAATATAATTATGTCACACGAACACGGTCATCATAAAGAAACTTTTATTACTAAATATATTTTTAGTATGGACCATAAGATGATTGCTAAGCAATATCTAATAACGGGTTTGTTAATGGGAGTTGTAGGGGTTATTTTATCTCTTTTTTTCCGTATGCAGCTTGCATGGCCAGAAGAATCATTTGAAATTTTCAAAATATTTTTAGGAGAAAACTTTGCTCCAGGCGGGGTAATGCGAAACGATATATATCTTGCTTTAGTTACTATTCATGGTACTATTATGGTGTTTTTTGTTCTTACAGCTGGTTTGAGCGGAACTTTTAGTAACTTGCTTATTCCTTTACAAATTGGAGCCAGAGATATGGCTTCTGGTTTTATGAATATGCTTTCGTTTTGGTTGTTTTTCATCTCTACAATTATTATGCTAGGTTCTCTTTTTGTGGAATCAGGTCCTGCATCTGCTGGTTGGACAATTTATCCACCATTGAGTGCATTACCTCAGGCTATACCTGGTTCTGGTTTAGGAATGACACTTTGGTTAGTATCTATGGCATTGTTTATTGCTTCTTCACTAATGGGTTCTCTAAACTACATTGTAACTGTAATAAATTTGAGAACTAAAGGCATGACAATGACACGATTGCCTCTTACTATTTGGGCTTTTTTTGTAACTGCAATTATTGGAGTTGTATCATTCCCAGTTCTTTTTTCAGCAGCTTTATTACTTATATTTGACAGAAGTTTTGGAACATCTTTTTTCCTTTCAGATATTTTTATTAGTGGTGAAGTTTTACATTATCAAGGTGGTTCACCTGTGCTTTTTGAGCACTTGTTTTGGTTCCTTGGTCATCCTGAAGTTTATATAGTATTGCTTCCTGCACTTGGTATAACGTCAGAAGTTATTGCTACTAATGCTAGAAAGCCTATCTTTGGCTATAGAGCCATGATTGCATCAATTATTGCAATTGCTTTTTTATCAACAATTGTTTGGGGACATCACATGTTTATATCTGGAATGAATCCGTTTTTAGGCTCTGTATTTACATTTACAACTCTTTTGATTGCTATACCATCAGCTGTTAAGGCATTTAATTATATAACTACATTATGGAAAGGTAATTTGCAATTAAATCCTGCTATGTTATTTTCCATAGGCTTAGTTTCCACGTTTATCACAGGTGGTTTAACAGGTATCATACTAGGCGACAGTACACTAGATATTAATGTTCATGACACTTATTTTGTTATTGCACATTTTCACTTGGTAATGGGTATTTCTGCTCTTTATGGTTTCTTTGCAGGAGTTTATCATTGGTTTCCTAGAATGTTTGGCAGAATGATGAACAAAAATTTAGGTTATGTTCATTTTTGGGTAACAGCAGTTTGTGCTTATGGAGTTTTCTTTCCAATGCACTTTATTGGTATGGCTGGTTTACCTCGTCGTTATTACAGTAACACAGCATTTCCTTTGTTTGACGAGCTTGCAGATGTAAATGTTTTAATTACCATTTTTGCTATTGTGGGTGCCGCATTTCAACTTGTTTTCTTGTGGAATTTCTTTTATAGTATTTTTAAAGGGAAAGTTGCTCCTATGAATCCTTGGAAGTCTAATACACTAGAGTGGACGGCACCAGTAGCCCATATACATGGTAACTGGCCAGGAGAAATACCAGAGGTACACCGATGGGCTTATGATTACAGCAAACCTGGTCATGACGAAGATTTTGTTCCTCAAAATATTCCAATGAAACAAGGCGAAGAACAACTTCATCATTAAAAGATAAATACATATTTTATAGAAAACCTTTCCTTTTAATGGAGAGGTTTTTTATTTAGTTTTAATTATATTTGTGGTTCTACTGGATATTTTGTGAAAGTTGTAAATTTACAAAATGGAATACGATAT
>DAINSR010000241.1:0-3533 GCA_036741255.1 Flavobacterium sp. | reverse complement strand
ATATTATTAATCTCTTTAATTTAGGAGATTAGTCTTGGGTGCCCCATCGCACAAGACATGAAAGTGAACAAAGTGCTTGTTTTTGAAGTAGTTTTAGTTTGTAATAGATTTGTTTCGCCAGTTCGGGCAGAGCTCTTGGGTCTAATGCGTATTTTGGATTAATATTCATTTTATAGAAGTTCAAATAAATGTTCTTTGCCGTTATATTTTTAAATCAGCATCCAAAGTCTAATCCTTAATTTTATTAAAAATAAGCTTTAAAACTAACATGAACTAGTGCATTTGAAAGTTTTATGCTTTTTTGGTTTTGTGAACCATTAGCATAAATAAAATGAAATAAACCGCTTTTTGAAAGCAAACCAAAACCAAATCCCAAGCCAAGTAGTCGATTATTTGTGTTTGTTGTTTTATCTTGCACGTAGGCATAATCTATAATGGATTTCAGGTAAATATTTGATGCCATTTTGTATCTGTACTCAGTTATAATTCCGCTGTAGGCATTTGCTTGCAAGCTGTTTTCATTAAATCCTCTAATGGAGTTGATGCCACCAAAACGGTATAACTCATTAGCCAAATAGGAGTTGCTTTGCAAGTAGAAACTTTCGTTTTTAATATAAATGCTGTTTTTATTGTTTAGATTAATGTGGTGGCTAAAGATTATTTGACCAAAAAACTGTCTCGTTTTTGAAGTTTCATTTGTTCTATTGCCGGTCCCTATTTTTAACTGCACCAGCGACTGCTCAGAAAATAAAGTTTCGTTACTTTTAAAATAATTATAATCATAACTCGTGGTAATAAAAGCCGAATTAAAATCGGTTACATTTAATGTCATGTTTTTTTGAATATCAACTGATGAGGTACTTTGATAACCCAAAAATAGTTTTGAATTATATTTTAAATAGTAGCCTAAATTAAAATCGGTTTTAGTATTTTGAAAAGTGCTGTCTTGTTTAAAAATACGCAAATCAGCTTTTATTCCAATAGGGCTTTTAAATAAATAAGGTATTTCAGTTCCTATATTAAAACTTGATTGTTGTGCCCCATCATTTTTCCAGATTAAGTTGAGCTGCTCACCACTATTTAAAATATTGAGTAATTGTAAATCAAGATAACCATTAAACCGAAGTTTATTTTGATTGTTATTTGTAAAACCCACAAAGCCATCAAATTTATTTGGCTTTCCTTTCTCTAAATACACAAAAACTTGCGTAGTATCAGTTTTAAAAAGAATTTCTGGATATTTTTTTTGCACAACAAAACGTAAGGCATTAAAATCTTTATAAATTTTGGCTACATTATTTTGATTAAATTCTTGTTGTTTAAATTTTTTTAAAATAGCTTTTTTTATCCCCTTTGGAAAACCGTCATACCCTTCTATTATAATTTTATTAAGTACTCGTTTTTGATTCAATTCTAGCTTTAAAGAAGCTTTTAAGAGTGTCCCATCAGAAATAAAATGAGTGAGTTGCAATTGTGCCAGCGCATATCCCTTTTTTTCCAACGTTGAAACACCTTGTTCTAAAAAAGAGCTGACTTGATTTGGACGCAACCTTAGTTTTTTTTCTTCTAAATTCAAAAGTTTTCTTTCATCATCATTTAAGGTTACATCAATAAGGATTATTTTTGTTTGTTTGTTTAAATTATATGTAAAAGAAAAAATACTGTCGTTGATTTTTTTTTCATGCACAAGTTTGCTTTCAAAGTATCCGTTTTGTAGTAGTTTATTTTCAAATACTTTTTTTTCTGCCATTAAAAGAGCTAGTGTTTGATGTTTTTTATTGTACATGATACTGTCAATAATTTGATGCTGATCTGAATCAATCCCTTGAATATGTAAATTCCATTTTTGAGCTGATACAAATTGCAAACAAAACAAAAAAAACAAAAAGCATTTTTTTTTCATAATTAAAATAAAGTAACTCAAAAAAGCAATAATTATAACTTAGATTTTAAAGGGCTTCAAACTTTTTAATTGGCCACAAAATGAACATCTTGCTATAGATTCTATTGTTTTTTCTCACGCGTGGCAATCTAAAGCAGATCAAAAAGCTAAAATTTAATATAAACACCTCAAGTTTAGTTTCACTAAGTTAGGCTAAAGCCTATGCTTAAATCTCAAAAAAAAATCTAAACCACTTATAAAATGGTTAATCAAAATGCCCTGAATATTAAGAAGGTCAAAAAAAACTTTATGTATATTTGCCTAAATTATAAATTTCAACCTTTGAATTTAGAATATTTCATTGCAAAAAGATTAATTACTACAAAAAGTTATAAAAGTAGTATTTCTTCACCAATAATAAAAATTGCAATATCCGCCATTGCAATAGGCATCATGATGATGATAATTTCTGTTTCAACAGGTATTGGTCTCCAAAATAAAATTAGAGAAAAAGTAGCCACTTTTAACGGTCATATTATTATTTCTAATTATGATGATAATCAATCCGAAGTTACAAAAGAACCCATATCTTTAAATCAAGATTTTTATCCAACTTTTAAAAACATAACAGGCATAAAACACATTCAGGCAACAGCCAGTAAAGCAGGAATTATACATACACCCCAAACTTTTGAAGGAATTATTTTTAAAGGTTGCGGAAAAGATTATGATTTTGAAAATTTAAAAGAATATCTCGTAGCGGGTAAAATGCCAAATTTCCATTCAATTTTAAATGAAGAAGTATTAATTTCTCAATATATTGCAAACCGATTAAATTTAAAACTGGGCGACAAGTTTAAAACTTATTTTTTTAAAGAATCGGCAAAACAACCTAATTTGCGACAATTCAAAATCGTAGGTATTTTTAATTCTGGATTTCAAGATTTTGACGCTACTTATATTATCGGTGATATCCGTCATATACAAAAAATCAATAAATGGAATCAAAATCAAATAGGAGCTTTTGAAGTTTTTATATCTAATTTCAATCAAATTAAAGAAAAGGGAGACCAAGTTTACAAAGAAATCCCTTCTGACTTAAACAGCATTACTATTGCAGATAAATATTACAGCATTTTTGAATGGCTCAAACTATTTGATTTTAACATCATTGTAATACTCATTGTAATGATAGCCGTTGCCACAATAAACATGATAGTAGCACTACTTGTACTTATTCTTGAAAGAACACAAATGATAGGTATTCTTAAATCCCTTGGAGCTAGCAACTGGAGCGTCAGAAAAATATTTCTCTACAATGCCTCTTATCTAATCATTAGAGGACTTTTAATAGGTAATACAATCGCCATTTTATTGTTATTAATTCAAAAACACTTTGGAATTATAAAATTAAACCCCGAAAACTACTACGTCAATCAAGCACCTGTAGATATAAATTTCATGCACATCACGGCACTCAATTTAGCCACAATATTCATCTGTCTCGTGGTATTATTAATTCCGTCAATTATCATTGCAAAAATATCCCCCATCAAATCCATTCAATATAATTAATATTTTCACCAGCGTTTAAGGTTTTTTTAATGATTTTGGGTTCCCGCTCTTCATTTTATCTTTTTCGTTGTCATTG
>DAINSR010000240.1:492-3601 GCA_036741255.1 Flavobacterium sp. | reverse complement strand
CTGCTACTTTCATTTTACAAAGATAATTCTTTTTAAACAAATGTCAAGTTTTTGGTGTAAATAACTTGACATTTTTTCCTGCCCCCAACAACTCGGTAAACGCATTTTATAATTTTTCTTCGGTAAATTTCATTATACTGATTAATGGTTAAGGGTTAATGTTTTTTGCGGACTTTAAAATTGCAGTGATTAACTTGATGATTTCGACCGCATCAACACTTATGCTTTCAAACTGTTCTTGTGTCAGATAATCGGTTTCTTTCAGAAGTTCGAGCCAGTAAATTGCTTCATTAATTTCTTTTTGGGCTATGCCCATTTTGTGTTTAAAATCATTTTTGGTTTCTGCGTGTTCTGCTTCCCGAACCATCGCCCCGACACTTGTTCCGCTTCTCAAAAGCTGTTTTGACAAAACAAATTCCTTTTTCTGCTCACACAAAAACTGATAGAGTTTTACCACCCTCACCGCAAATGCAAAACTTTTTATTTTAACTACATTCTCCCTCATCTCATTAACCATTTATCATTAACAATTAACCATTCTATCGTTTTCAATCTTTCTTGAATCATTTTTAATGTTTTCAAAGTGGCTTCTTCTTTGGGTAATTCTCCATACACCAAATTTTTGAAGTCACCGTTGTAAATCGTTTTCAACTCATTCCATATATTTTCTAAGTCTTTAAAGATAAGTGCTTCATTGGGATGATAATTCAGCCATTTATTATTGTTTCTAAAACTGGCAACATCATCATTAGCTACTTTTAATAACATTACTGAAAATGCATTTGAATCGAAAAAATCGGAAAACTCCTTTTGTAGTAGTAGTTGGTGCAGGTCATAAGTGTGCCTTACTTTTTTCTTCAAATCATCAATTGGGTTTTCTCCGTATGAAAACCTTACCAGGCTCATTATTTTTTCGCAAATAGTTCTTGTTGGCTCTAAAACCAACAGTTCAAATGGCAGTAACCCATTTGCTTCTGCTATATCTTGTTGCCCATTATTGAGCATCATACTGCCAACAAATGAACTAATCGTTTTTGTTGTATAAGGTTCAAAATATCCAAGCCAGGTAGCTTCCACAACAATCACATCTCTCACCTGACCATAATTTCCCTTAAATTCCTTTGCATAAGTGTGTGCCGTTTTACGGTTCATGCCCATTTTTTGTGTTAGTTCTGCTATTTCCACTTCGGGCAATACATCAGCCACAACTTTGCTTATCTTCTTTATTTTATTGGTGAGCTGGTTATTGGATTCTCCTTCACGCCTTAATACTACAAGGTCTATATCTTCCGAAAAGCGTTCTATAATATTGTAGCATTTGGATAGTGCGGTGCCGCCTTTAAATACGGTGTCTTTGCCAATTTCATTATTGAAAATAGTAAACAAAGCATAGGTAACCCAATAGTCTTTTTCTACATAAATGACTGGGATTTTCATTTGGTCAGCCGTAAACTGAACCGCTTGTCTGAATAAGGTTTTATTTTCGTGCAGCTTCATACTATGTTCCATTTTTCGGTGGTGGATAAAGTTTTTGCTACACCTGTTAGCTTATACTTGGTTATTGGGTTCAATGATTTGAAAAGTGTCTCTGTTGCGTTGCCTTGTTGTAATTGCTCTAGCAACGCACCTAACAACGCCCTAGTAGCTGGTGGATATTTTAATGCCAAGCGAACCAAGGTATTGATTTCTTTGTCCGTAAAATTTTTGATAATAGCTAAAAATCGTTTACAGGATGTTTCTATACTGGCATCAGGTATTTTTTTGATGTATCGAATGGCATCTAGTAACTGCAATAAAGGAATGTTCTCTTTGGTAATGGTGTTTTTTTGTTTTACAAAAGCAATCGTATAGCGTTCTCTTTTAAAGTTAGGGCGAATTTGATTTTTGCCAATTTGTATGGTATTGCTTACCTGTGTGGTTAAGCCTAATTGGTTATAAATGCTGTAACCTGTGAGATAACCCGTTATTTTTCCGTTTTCTTCTAATAAATCTTTTACTACTTGTGCCTGATTGGGTTGAAGGTTGCCAAAAGGGGTATTTTCGGGTTTGTAGTATTTTCCTTTGGATAGTTTGGCAATCTTGCCCGAAGCCACCATACGGTTTAGGGCTTTTATCACCGCTTCTTTTTGGTTCACCTCTGTAGTAAAGTCAGCATAGGTGAACACATAGCCCTTGGGGAGTCTATCTATGGTAAATGCTATGTATTCAGCTGTTTTCATTCTTTTTATTGTGCTGCAAAGATAATTGATTTGTCCAGTTTATTAGCAAAAAAACTGGACATTTTCATAATGTCAAGTTTATTGAGCAAAAAACTTGACATTTATTCTTGCCCCAACAATTCGGTAAACGCTTTTTCTAATTTTTCTTCGGGGAATTTCATTTAATCAACTCTTCAGTTATTTCTTGTGATGTTGCTTTTTCTTTTTTTGCCTGAATTTGCAATCTTTCTTTCAAGTATTTCATTTTTGTTCCCCACTCAACTTCCAAAATATCAGACCATTTACGAACATATATCTTTACCCTACCATCGTTTATGCTAAAGCTTAATCCTTTATCCTTTTCACCGTGCTGTTTAGCATTTTGAATAAGCTCATTAATCCCTTTGTCATAGTTCTTGCCGATTAAATAAAATTCCCAATATTGATTTTCTCCATTGCATATATTTTGCTCTAAAATTTTCTTTCTATATTCATTAATCTGGTTGTATTCTTTACCTTCAGCCAATAGTTTAGATGCTCTTTTAATTTCAACGATTATATTCTTTTGAATTCCTTCGCCAATTGATTCGGTTTTTGTTAGAAATAAATCTACTTCTCCATTCGGGCTACTTTCTAATTCAGGGTCTTTAATCTCAAGAACTTCTTTAGCATATTTTATAAGCACATTCTTTAGTGCTCCTTCTGTTGAACTAAAAAGTCTAAATTGTTCTCCAAATAACCAAAAGTTCTCATCTAATATTTTTTGTAAGTGCTTAACTTCAAGAGTTTCTTTTTCGTGTTCTGAAATAAGAAACTTCAATTTGTCGATTACTTCTAACCTGTGGTCAATTTCTTTAATTGTTTTGATTATATTGGAAAAGGTTGTTCTTTTAAGAATGTCTAACAATTCA
>DAINSR010000240.1:0-482 GCA_036741255.1 Flavobacterium sp. | reverse complement strand
TCTGTGAGTTCCTGTAATTGTTCTAATATGGTTTTAATCAAACCATCATCTTGTGTAGAAAGAAGACCTGCAAATGCAGCACATATGAACTTTTTCTCTGGTTTACTTTTCCCAACAAAAAGTGAAGGTGTAATTGTGTAAATCGTTTTTATCAAGTCATCATAAGATTCTTCATCATAAATTCCGAAATCAGGTAAGTCAGGAATTATTTTTTCTTCTTTTAGCTCCTCTAACATACTATCTGACTGAAGAATAAGATAAGGTTTTCTTAGCTTTATCAATTCTTCTTTCAAGAATGCAATAACTTGTTTTTTAATTCTAATTGCCTTTTTATCCCCAAAAGATAAATTAATTTGAGCGGAGTCTTCTTCATCTTCTATAACATCATCTACTGTGTTGAACAAAGAAGATTTTATATAAACAGAATGCCAAAAATCGTCACTCTTCTTATTTAAACCAGTATTTTGTTTTAGTATTTCTAT
>DAINSR010000239.1:0-3602 GCA_036741255.1 Flavobacterium sp. | reverse complement strand
GTTACAGATATAATTTTGAACTCAAAAAAACAGCAGCCCACACAATAGATAGAACCGTTTTATTTAATTTTATTAGTGACACAAACTTTAAAACCATTGATAAAGAGTTAATAGAAAAACAGCAAAATGAAATCAATGATATTTTTGTTGAAAATTTTGAAATTTTAAATTCAGCTGCTCTTCAAAAAACACTGAATTTAGAACAATTCAAAACACGACATGAGAAAAATGAAATCCCTCTATCGGCAATTGAAGAAAAACTAGAGATAAACACCCCCTTGCATTTTGATTTGAATGAAAGGCACTCATTTTTTGAATGGCTACAGTTAACAAAAATTGCCCCAATCAATAGAGATGTTGAAAAAATTAAAGAAAAAACAAATGAAGAAAAAAAGAAAAAATTAGAACTCATTGATAAATTTATTGTATCAAATCCAAAGATAGGCCCCATTAGAGAAACAACTATCAATACAAGTAACATCATTAAAAATGAAGAAACATCTCATTTAATGACCGAAACACTTGCCAGAATATATTTAGAACAAAAAAAATATAGCAAAGCCATTCAAGCTTATGAAATATTAATTTTGAAATATCCAGAAAAAAGTATTTTCTTTGCAGACCGAATAAAAAATATAAAAGAATTACAACAAAATAAATAGTTATGGGATTTACAGGTTTTTTAGTAGCAATTACAATAGTTTGTTTTTTATTAATTTTAGCCATTATGGTACAAAACCCTAAGGAAGGTGGACTATCTTCTTCTTTTGGTGGATCACAGCAAATTGGTGGTGTTCAAAAAACAACTGACTTTTTAGATAAAAGCACATGGTATTTAGGTATTGCACTTATTGTTTTAATATTTTTATCAACAATGAGTTTTAATAATGGAGAATCTGGAGGCTCAAAGATAGTTACCGAGAGTGAATTAGCAATCCCTACTGCAAACACTAAAGCCCCTAAAACAGACGCTCCAAAATCAGCAACTCCTTCAAACGACACAGGGAAATAAAATAATTTTCTCAAAAAAATGCCAGCCTGTCAGTGCTGGCGTTTTTTTTGAGAAAATTTGTCATAAAAAATCTCTTGGCACAATTTCTGAAAAACAGGAAACAAATAAATTAAATTTTTAAAAAACTATGTCATTAAACATTAAACCATTATCAGACCGAGTAGTTATAGCACCCATGGCTGCTGAAACTACAACCGCTTCAGGATTAATTATCCCAGACACTGCAAAAGAAAAACCACAAAAAGGTACTGTTGTAGCCGTTGGAAATGGCAAAAAAGACCACACCATGACTGTTAAAGTTGGCGATACTGTACTATATGGAAAATATGCAGGTACAGGGCTTAAGTATGAAGGCAAAGATTATCTAATCATGAAAGAAGATGAAATTTATGCAATTTTATAGCAATAAATAATAGGTAAATGAGAAATTTAAAAAAACTACTTCTGCCATATCAATCAATATAAATGAAAGTTGTGGTAGAAATAGCGTCAAAAAAAAAATTAAGCAATTTCTCAAAATTACTTTAAAATTCAGCTATATAAACTGAATATTTTTTTATTCTTTCAAAAGATTTAAATTATCTTAAACAAGAAAAGTTTCAAGATTTTCAATTAAAAAAACATCTAAAATAAAATTTAAAATTTAAAACAAAAATTAACATAGCTTAAAGCTTATTGCTTAAAGCCTAAAACAATTTAAAAAATGGCAAAAGATATAAAATTTGATATTGAGTCACGCGATGGATTAAAACGCGGTGTAGATGCACTTGCAAATGCAGTAAAAGTAACCTTAGGGCCAAAAGGAAGAAATGTAATAATTTCAAAATCTTTTGGAGGTCCTACAGTAACAAAAGATGGTGTTTCTGTTGCAAAAGAAGTTGAACTTGTAGATCCTTTGGAAAACATGGGAGCACAAATGGTTAAAGAAGTAGCCTCAAAAACTAATGATTTAGCAGGAGATGGAACCACAACAGCTACCGTACTGGCTCAGGCTATTGTTAAAGAAGGCTTAAAAAACGTGGCGGCAGGAGCAAATCCAATGGATTTAAAACGTGGTATAGATAAAGCCGTAGAATGCATTGTTGCAGAGCTAGGAAAACAATCTGTTGCAGTGGGTGATTCTTCAGAAAAAATTAAACAAGTAGCGTCTATCTCTGCAAACAACGATGAAACCATTGGCGATTTAATAGCTAAAGCATTTTCAAAAGTGGGCAAAGAAGGTGTAATCACCGTTGAAGAAGCAAAAGGAATGGATACTTATGTAGATGTTGTTGAAGGTATGCAATTTGACAGAGGCTATTTATCTCCTTATTTTGTTACTGATGCAGATAAAATGGTAGCCGAATTGAGCAATCCGTATGTATTGCTTTATGACAAAAAAATATCTAACTTACAGGAATTATTACCTGTTTTAGAACCTGTTGCACAATCTGGAAGACCCTTACTTATTGTTGCCGAAGACGTTGATGGACAAGCACTTGCTACATTAGTAGTAAACAAACTTCGAGGCGGATTAAAAATTGCTGCCGTAAAAGCTCCTGGTTTTGGAGATAGAAGAAAAGCAATGTTAGAAGATATTGCCATACTAACAGGCGGTACAGTAATTGCAGAAGAAAGTGGTTATTCATTAGAAAATGCAACTTTAGAGATGCTTGGTACTGCAGAAAACATTACCATTGATAAAGACAATACCACCATTGTAAATGGTTTTGGAGATGTAGAAAACATCAAAGCAAGAGTAAACCAAATCAAAGCTCAAATAGAAACAACAACATCTGACTATGATAAAGAAAAGCTACAAGAACGCTTGGCTAAATTAGCGGGTGGTGTGGCTGTTTTATATGTGGGTGCTGCCTCTGAAGTAGAAATGAAAGAGAAAAAAGATCGTGTTGACGATGCCTTACATGCTACTCGTGCGGCCGTAGAAGAAGGAATTGTAGCTGGTGGTGGTGTGGCACTTGTGAGAGCAAAAGCTGCACTAGCTAACTTAAAAGCAGAAAATGCAGACGAAGCAACAGGAATTCAAATCATTAACAAAGCCGTAGAATCTCCTTTAAGAACAATAGTTGAAAACGCTGGTGGAGAAGGTTCAGTAGTAATTGCAAAAGTAACCGAAGGAACGGCTGATTTTGGTTTCAATGCTAAAACGGGTGAATATGTTCAAATGCTTGCAGCAGGAATCATTGACCCTAAAAAAGTAACACGTGTAGCTCTGGAAAATGCTGCCTCAGTTTCAGGAATGATTTTAACAACTGAGTGTGCCTTAATAGACATTAAAGAAGACAATGCCGCACCCGCAATGGGAGGTGGAATGCCTGGAATGATGTAAAAATTAAATTATAGTTAAAAATCCCGATACATTTTTTGTGTCGGGATTTTTTAATTATCAGTAATTCATTTTGTAAATACTAAAAAATTATAAGTTAAAAAGAAAACGACCTTACCTTATTTGAATTTCAAAATTCATTTTTCACGGCAAATGATTGTTTAGAATACCTCTCAAATGAGAAATAGAAAGAAAGCTATGTTTGTAAAAAATATTCTAATACCGATTATGTATTCAATATAGTCCAAGAAAAATGGACTATTT
>DAINSR010000238.1:0-3615 GCA_036741255.1 Flavobacterium sp. | reverse complement strand
TGATGGAGGACTCCGTCCATTGACAGACCGAGTTCATTAAGAAAAAAAATTAAAAACGTATATATTATTACTATACGCAAAATGGTTTAGACCTCTGGAAACTATTTCCAGGGTCTAAACCCAGCTTTATTGTCATTTTAATAATTAAATAAGCTCAACAACAGCTCCTGCCTCTTCTAAAGATTTCTTAAGACCTTCAGCCTCGTCTTTTGCTACACCCTCTTTAATATTTGAAGGAGCACCATCAACCAAATCTTTAGCTTCTTTTAAACCTAAACCTGTCAACTCTTTTACTGCTTTAACAACAGCTAATTTAGATGCCCCTGCATCTTTTAAAACTACTGTAAAATCTGTTTTTTCTTCTACTACCTCACCTGCACCTGCACCTGCTGATACTACTACTGCCGCAGCAGCTGGTTCAATACCATATTCATCTTTTAATATTGTAGCTAGTTCATTAACTTCTTTAACTGTAAGGTTAACTAACTGCTCTGCGAATTGTTTTAAATCTGCCATTTTTCTATCGTTTAAAATGTTTTGTAAATATAATTTTTTAATTGTGCGCTAATTTTAGTATGCTTACTCCTTGTCTTGATTTTGAAGAGCAGCAATTACTCTTTGAGCTGGAGATTGAAGCAGTCCGATGATTTCTCCAATAACTTCAGTTTTAGATTTTATTGCGGCTAAACCGTCAAGGTTTTCATCTCCGATATAAATATCTTCCATGATGTAAGCCCCTTTTAATAATGGTTTAGTGCCTTTTTTACGAAAATCTTTGATTATTTTTGCTGGTCCACTTGCAACATCAGCAATCATAATTGAAGTATTTCCTTTTAAAACACCAGGCAACTCACCAAAATTTAATTCTGAAGACTCCATTGCTTTTGCAAGCAAAGTATTCTTAACAACCTCTAGTTTAATACCCGCTTTAAAACAAGCTCTTCTTAAATTAGTGGTAGTTTCTGCATTAAGTCCAGAAATATCTGCTAAGTAAATAACATTAACTCCCGCTAACTGTGCAGTTAAATTTTCAATCGCTATTGATTTTTCTTCTTTAGTCATACTATAAAGTTTTAACTACCAATTTATACTGCTTTAGGATCTAAAGCAATAGCAGGACTCATTGTACTTGATAAGTGTATAGACTTAATATAAGTACCTTTTGCTGCGGTTGGTTTCATTTTAATTAATGTTTGTACTATTTCGTGTGCGTTGTCATAAATTTTATCTGCATCAAATGATACTTTTCCAATTCCAGCATGCACAATTCCAGTTTTATCAACTTTAAAGTCAATTTTACCAGCTTTTACCTCTTCAACAGCTTTAGCTACATCCATGGTAACAGTTCCTGTTTTTGGGTTAGGCATTAATCCTCTTGGACCCAATATTCTACCTAATGGACCTAATTTACCCATAACAGCTGGCATGGTGATAATTACATCAACATCTGTCCAACCATCTTTAATTTTTTGTAAATAGTCATCTAAACCCACATGATCTGCACCTGCTGCTTTAGCTTCTGCTTCTTTATCAGGTGTTACAAGAGCCAATACTCTAACATCCTTACCTGTTCCATGAGGAAGTGTTACAACACCTCTTACCATTTGATTTGCTTTACGAGGATCAACTCCAAGTTTTACAGCAATATCTACAGATTCATCAAATTTTGCTGAAGCTACTACCTTAATTAATGCAGATGCATCTTTAAGCGTATATAGCTTATTTTTCTCAATTTTTGAAGCTGCTTCTTTTTGTTTTTTTGTCAATTTTGCCATCGTCTAATTCATTTTTTGATTAAAAAGGAGCTGTTCCTGAAACTGTTATACCCATAGACCTAGCTGTTCCTGCTACCATACTCATAGCAGCTTCGATAGTAAATGCATTTAAATCTTGCATTTTATCCTCAGCAATTGATTTAATTTGATCCCAAGTAACACTAGCTACTTTCTTTCGGTTAGGTTCACCTGAACCAGACTTTAATTTTGCTGCTTCTAATAATTGAATTGCAGCAGGTGGCGTTTTAATAACGAAGTCAAAAGACTTGTCTTTATAAACAGTAATTTGCACAGGGCAAATTTTGCCGGGTTTATCTTGAGTTCTAGCATTGAATTGCTTACAAAACTCCATAATATTAACACCAGCAGCACCCAGAGCAGGTCCAACCGGTGGCGATGGGTTCGCAGCACCTCCCTTAACTTGTAGTTTAACTACTTTACTAATCTCTTTAGCCATTGTTTTTAAATTTTAACATCAATCTTGGAAGCGAGTGATGTTGTGATTATAGTGTGTAACAAAAATTATACTTTTTCAACTTGCATAAAACTGAGTTCAAGAGGTGTTTTTCTTCCGAAAATCTTTACCATAACCTCAAGTTTACGCTTTTCTTCATTTATTTTTTCAATAGTTCCATTAAAACCATTAAAAGGACCATCAATAACTTTAACAGTTTCTCCTGATGAAAATGGGATAGAAACGGTATCTGTAGTAACAGCTAACTCATCTACTTTACCTAACATTCTGTTTACCTCTGCCAAACGAAGTGGAACAGCATCACCACCCTTAGTTTCGCCAAGAAAACCAATAACATTAGTTATAGATTTAATTATATGGGGAATTTCTCCTGATAAATTTGCCTCAATCATTATGTAACCAGGAAAATAAACTTTTTCTTTACTGATTTTTTTTCCGTCTTTGACCTGAACCACCTTTTCTGCAGGAACAAGTACTTGAGAAACAAAATCAGACAAACCAAGTCTATTTATTTCAGTTTCAATATAATTTTTAACTTTATTTTCTTGACCACTTACAGCTCTTACAACATACCACTTCTTTACATTATTATCTGACATAGGAATAATTTATGATTTTAAGAAACTATAAATATTTTTAACTACTACTTCAAAAAAACTATCAACACCAAAAGTTAAAAGGGCAAACAAAATTGAAAACAATGCTACGATAACAGTTAGCTTTTGTAATTCAGTCCAACTTGTCCATGTAACATTTAATTTTAATTCTGTAAATGCTTCGGTAATATAATTAACAACTTTTGTCATTTTATTTCATTTAATGGCACGGGCGGAGGGATTCGAACCCCCATCAACGGTTTTGGAGACCGCTATTCTACCCTTGAACTACGCCCGTTTGTTTATAAAGCCAGCTGAATAAAATTCAACTGGCTTATAAATAATTATATGATTTAGACTTAGTCTAAGATTTCAGTAACCTGACCAGCACCAACAGTTCTACCGCCTTCACGAACAGCAAAACGTAAACCTACTGATAATGCAATAGCACTTAATAACTGTACTTCTATTGTCAAGTTATCTCCTGGCATTACCATTTCTACACCAGCTGGTAAAGTAATTGTTCCTGTTACGTCTGTAGTACGAACGTAAAACTGTGGACGGTAATTATTGTGGAATGGAGTATGACGTCCACCTTCTTCTTTTTTCAAGATATATACCTCTGCTTTAAAATGAGCATGAGGTTTTACAGAACCTGGCTTAATGATAACCATTCCTCTTTTAATATCTTCTTTTGCAATACCTCTCAACAAGATACCTGCGTTGTCTCCTGCTTCTCCTCTATCAAGGATTTGACGGAACATTTCAA
>DAINSR010000237.1:0-3636 GCA_036741255.1 Flavobacterium sp. | reverse complement strand
AAGTTTAAAAAACCAGCAGTAGTTTCGTGTCCGGCTATGGCTTTATAACTAGTAGTCCTATAATTTTTATCAATATATGGAATGAGTTCCATGGTTAGAAACTCAAAAAACTTGCCGCTTTTTTCTGATGGTAAGCCTTCATTATCTGCTTTAGAGTCAATTATTCTTGTGTTTTCTTGATGAATTCCAACGAGAATAACTTCGGGTAAATCATCAAAATAGTAGCCATATTGTAGCGTTCCATTAAACGTATCTAACAAGTATTCTGCATCTAAAACATAAATTACTGGATAGGTTTTATCTTTTGTAAAATTGTATGATGGCGGTAAAATAACAGAATATTGACGTTCGCCTTCTAATTGCAAGGAATTAAAAACTTCGGTTTTTTTTTGTGAAAATGCGTTAAACGAAATAAAAATTAAAAAAAGATATAGTGATTTTTGCATAAGATATAAATTGAATTGTATGGAGCAAGTTAGTAAAATTTATTTTACACTATTAAAAAAATGCAACAATAAATATGCCAACAAACCAAGTACAACGGTGAGGAGCGTTTGAGAAGTCCATATAATCCAACCTAAGGCCGCACCAGCTCCTTTATCAATTCCGTACAAAAACAAGACCGTTTGAATAGAAATAGGGAATGCACCAATGCCTCCGTTTGTAAAACCTGTGGCAACACTACCAAAAATGAAACCCATTATAACAATACTAAAAGGGATTGAGGCGGTCTCTGGAATGGCAAAAATACAGACATAAAACATGAACAAATAAGTAAACCAAATAAAAAATGAAAATAACAAATACTCCCATTTTTTTTTCATAACTAAAATGGCAGTCATACCTTCTATAAGACCTGAAAACTTTACTTTTAATTGTGTTACAATAGCCCAGTTAGACCTGAACCAAATGATTAAAAAAACAATTCCTAATACAAAACACGCTGTAAAAAGATATAAAATAGTTGTGGGTGAGATATTTTCAAAAATAAACGAACTTATTGTTTGAAATTGAAGCACAAAAGCAATTAATACAAATAATAAAAAGATTACTAAATCTACTACTCGCTCTGCTACAATGGTGCCAAATCCTTTAGCAAAAGGAACTTGCTCATATTTTTTTAAAAGTACAGCTCTAGTAACTTCTCCAGATCGAGGAATGGTTAAATTAACTAAATATGATATGCAAACAAAAAACAAATTGTTTTGAAATTGAGTTGTATAGCCCAAATGGTTTAAGCTGTAATTCCATCTATAAGCTCTTGCCCAAAATCCAAAAAGTGAGATTACGAGAGATAAAAAAACATAACTATAATTTGCGTTTTTAAAATATAGTTTAATGTTTTCAAGCTGATCGTGAGTTAGATTTGTATATTGGTAATAAATCAACCCAATGCCTAAAAAGAGGGGGATTATTAAGCTAATAATTTTTTTAAAAGATGCTCCCAACATTATTTTAACAAATTAGTTGCTTCATCTGGAAAAACTAATGCGGGTTTAAAAACTTTTGCTTCTTCAACAGATAAAATACCATAGGCAATAATAATAATTACATCGCCTTTTTGAACCCTGCGTGCTGCTGGACCGTTAAGAGTAATTTCTCCCGAGTTTTTTCTTCCTTTAATAGTGTAGGTTTCAAATCGTTCGCCATTGTTAATGTTTACAATTTGAACTTTTTCACCTTCTATCAAATTAGCCGCTGCCATTAAATTTTCATCAATAGTAATACTGCCTATATAATTTAAGTCGGCACCAGTTACTGTTACTCTGTGAATTTTAGATTTTACTACATGAATTTGCATGATGCAAAAGTAATTAATTTAGTGAAATATTATCTATAAGTCTAATATTATTGATAAAAACAGCTATAAATGCTCTGTACTTTTTGTTTTTTGATTTTCTTTTAGTTGGCCTTAAGGTGTTTTCATCTGCTATTTCAAAATATTCAAGAGTAATTGTTTTGTTTTTTTTAAAAGAGTTAATTACCCATTTAGTAATATACTGAGCACTTTTAGTAGTAAATTTTACTTTGACTGTTTCAAGAGTTTTAAAAATTACCGAGGCATAGTTTCGTTCTGTTTCAGAAAGTCTTTCATTTCTTGAACTCATGGCTAAACCACTTTTTTCTCTGTATATGGGACAGCCAATAATAGAAACAGGCAAATTATTTTTTTCAACCAATTTTCGTACAATTTGCAATTGCTGAAAATCTTTTTCGCCAAAATAAGCACGGGTGGGATTCACAATTTCAAATAATTTCTTTACAACAGTACCCACACCGTCAAAATGACCCAAGCGATGTTTTCCTTCCATTTCTAATTCTAAACCATCAAAATCAAAAGGTTGAGAATATGTTTTTCCTTCATAAATATCGTCAATACTAGGCGTAAACACAATACAATCGGGGCACACGGTAGCTATTTTATCTAAATCTTGATTCAAATTTCTAGGATACAATTCTAAATCGGTACTGTTATTAAACTGAGTAGGATTCACAAAAATACTAACCACATTAATTGTGTTGTTTTTCATAGATTTTTTTAACAACGCTAGATGTCCATGGTGAAGTGCACCCATTGTTGGCACAAAACCAATACTCGTATTGCTATTCAAAAAAGGAAGTAAATAATTGATTAGCAAAAACTTCTTATCAAAAACTAGCATTTGTTAAAATATTAAATTAAATGCAAACTTACTATTTTAGTGTTTAAATACATAAAATTTTGTAATTTTGCACGTTTTACAATTAGAAATAAACGATTTTATGGATGATAAAAGGATTTTGTATGTTTCTTCTGAGGTAGTTCCTTATCTTGCCGAAAATGAGGTTTCTATACAATCTTATGAATTGCCAAAAATGATAAGTAGCATGGGTGGGCAAATAAGAATTTTTATGCCTAGATATGGAAATATCAACGAAAGAAGACATCAATTACATGAAGTTATAAGACTTTCTGGAATGAATTTAGTGATTAATGATGTGGATATGCCTTTGATTATCAAAGTTGCTTCAATACCAAAAGATAGAATTCAGGTATATTTTATTGATAACGATGAATATTTTAAAAGAAAAGCTACTTTTACAGATGAGGAAGGGGTTTTATATCCTGATAACGATGAAAGAGCTATTTTTTTTGCAAAGGGAGTTGTAGAAACCGTAAAAAAATTAAATTGGGTTCCAGATGTTATTCACGTCCACGGCTGGATGGCCTCTCTTTTACCTGTTTATCTAAAAAATTATTACAAAGATGAGGGTATTTTTAATGAAACTAAAATTATAACCTCTGTATATAATCAATCTTTTGAAGGAGAACTAGACCAAGATTTAATCAAAAAAATGATTTTTGACGAAATTCCAGAAGGCAAAATTTCTGAGCTAAAAAAACCTAATTATGAAAACTTAATTATGACCTCAATAAATCATTCTGATGCAGTAGTTATGGGGTCTAAAGTGCTTTCAGAAAGTTTAACAAATTATATAGAAACCTCAAATAAACCCTTTCTACCCTTTGTTGATAAGGAAAATCAAAAGGAAGCATATAATAATTTCTTAAAAAGCAAAGTTTTAAAATAATAGTAATAAATTGCACTTAAAGGAGGGTTTGCACAAGCAAGAAACTCACAAATAGGCGATTGT
>DAINSR010000236.1:0-3672 GCA_036741255.1 Flavobacterium sp. | reverse complement strand
TCAATATAACGCATTTTCAGACACTCTCTTTATGTGAACTTTCGGATAGTTGTGATATGAAATATAGAAATATTAGCTGATTTGATTATTAATAAACAATCCGTATAACAAAATATGATAAAGCTTAATTAAAATTCAAATTATTTAGATTTTTTACTTCTACAAGCAGTGCAATATAAAAGCTAATTTTTTTCATAAAAAACATTATGGCAATTAAAAAGTAATTGTATAACTTAAACTTACGGTGTCATTTATATTGGTAATTTGAGACTGATCATTCATGCCAGAAGTAATTAAACTTTGTTTATAATTAACCCGAGTATTGGCATAAGATAAATCAATTCTTGAGGTATAAAAACTATATCCTAACCCTGCCGAATAACCATGTAAATCGCCTCTATTGTGTTCATTTTTAAATGGACTTTCTTCAAAACGGTAGCCACCTCTCAAGCTAATTTGTTTTAATTTATACTCACCACCCACATTTAAAGATATGGCACGCTGTAAGTTAGCATTCATATAATTATTTAAACTATAATAAGGATCTACGTTTTTAGGTTTAAACTTTGTGTTGGCATAATTTCTTGAAGAAACATCAATATTAATAAACCCCTTGCTTCCAAAAATATAAGCCATACTCCCTGTTACTTTATTAGGGATTTGAACCGTATAACTTGGATAAACATTCAATACATTTGGATCTATAATATCTGTATAAGACTTATTAGCATCAGTACTTTTTACAATAAGTCGTTGTGATAACTCTTCATTTAATTCATACCAAGTGGGCGATTCATAAGCAAAACCTAATTTAAGCTGTTTCGTTACATTTGCAATAGCTCCTAAATTGAACGAAAAACCCCTTCCATAAGTATATAATTCATTTGTAAATCTAATTTCTTTAACGGTAGTACCATCTATATAAGGTGCATTTGTGTTACTTTCATATAAATTAGATGTTTTTGTAATATCAGTAAAATGAACATTCAAGTTCAATCCTAGAGATAAAATATCATTATAATTTGTTGCAAAATTTCCTGTTAGCTTTCCATTGTAACCTCTTGTTTGTGAAAAATTATCTTGGTAAAAGTTACCACCTGAAGGTATATTTGTATAATAATCAATATTGTCTTGATTATCTTCATTAACCGCACCCACAATATAGCCTTGATATCCTAACATAGCTTGTTGAGCACCAAAACCAAGACCAGGAGTTTCACCCAAGTATTGATATAATGAACTAATTGATTCTCCAGACTGAGTTTGTAATAAATCCAATTTATAGCCTTGTGCATAGTTAAAAAAATAATCTCCTACAGAGTTTTTTGGATTTATACCTCTAATGTGTGATTGTTCATTAAAATTATTAGTATTTTCATAATTAATTCCTAAGCTCAATTTTTTCCAGCCGTTGCTAGAAGCAGTATTTTCAAAAACAAAAATTGCACCTATTTGATTTATATCTAATTTAAAATCATTTTCGCTTGTTTTAGTTCCAAAGTAACGTGCCTCATTCATTTTATTAAAACCAGATGCAGTTGCACTAAAAGTATTGAATTTAAAAACAACAGAACCTGCAGGATTAATATTAATTGCGGACAAATCTCCCCCAATGGCTCCCATTGAACCGCTAAGTCCTCTAAAACGAGCCGAACCATTCAAATCATTTAAACCAAATCGCAGTGCGTCATTCACAGTGGTTTCTTGTGAAAAACCTAACCATGTGCTACATACTAGGGTATATAATACTATTTTCTTCATTGGTATATTTTTTAAAAACTGAAATATGTAATCATATTTTCACATTCTGAAACAAATTTGATAGTAGCATTCATTCTCATTATTATTTTTTAATCTCATCGGAAAATAAAAATATAAACCCTACTAATCGTTCAAACCTCTTCAAAACAATTAGAGTCAAAATCCATCATTAGCGACCTCCTCTGCCGCCGCCTCCAAATGATCTGCCACCACCTCCAAAACTTCCACCGCCAGAAGATGATCGGCTACCCCCATAACTACCACCGCTATAATTTCCACCTCTGCCGCTAGAACTTGGCATTGTAGTTGTAGTTCGAGTTGGCGAATATCCTCTTGAATTACTTTCGTTAGAAGGGCTTTGACCTCTATTGCTAGAACTACTGTTTCTATATATGTTTCTTGAATTTGAATGTGTTGTAGATTCTCTTGTGCTTGAATTTCTTGATGTAAAAGTAGAATTCGACCTACTGATTCTACCCTCAGAACTTCGTATAGTTGATCTACCTATTTGATAATTTCTTCCTGCAAAACTTATATTTCTAGCGGATGATCGTCCAGCATTTACCACACTCACACCTCTACCACCTCGTCCGCCTGAATTGTATGCTACTCCATTGTTTCTAGCATAATAAGAACCTCCCCAGCCCCAGTTATTCCAATTACTGCCCCAGCCCCAATGATTCCATCCTATTCCATACCAGCTATTCCAACCTAAACCCCAGCCCCAGTTATTCCATCCAGAACCGTACCAACTATTCCAACCATAGCCATACCACCAATTATTCCAACCTGTTCCATACCAACCGTTCCAACCACCCCAGCCCCAGTTATTCCAGCCTGTATTAATGTAATTGACGGTTATTCCATTAGAATTGCCTCCCCAGCCTGCATATTCATTTCTACTCACATATACTGAGTCGTTTGTATTTGAAGTATAATTATCTACATCAACAATGTATTCTGAATCTTCAAAATCCTCTTGCATTTGTTTAAATTTATCTACATATACATTTCTTGCTGCATTTCTAACAGGTTCAACATCTCTATTGACAGTTGAATTGCTATAAATTCCGTCAATATCATCTACTGAAGAATTTCTGTAAGTACTACATGAAATAAAAAAAATAAAAAGTATTAAAACAGAAATACCTCTAAATATTTTTGGGCAACGTTTAAAAATAGTTTTCATAATAGCAATTTTTTATTGTTGAACTTCACAAAATTAGTTAGTTTTGTCCAATGTTTTAGTTAAAATTATTTGGTTAAACGTTAAAGTTTTTCCAGTTTAAAATTACAATTTTTATGCCAATTATATTTTTATGAGTAAAAACTTAACCAGCAGAACCGAAGATTATTCTAAATGGTACAATGAGCTTGTAGTAAAAGCTGATTTAGCCGAGAACTCAGCCGTAAGAGGGTGCATGGTAATTAAGCCCTATGGATATGCTATTTGGGAAAAAATGCAAGCCGAACTAGATAAAATGTTCAAAGAGACGGGGCATCAAAATGCTTATTTTCCGCTTTTTGTACCTAAAAGTATGTTTGAAGCTGAAGAAAAAAATGCAGAAGGATTTGCTAAAGAATGTGCAATAGTAACACATTATCGTCTTAAAACTGATGAAAATAATCCTGGGAAACTCAAAGTTGATGAAAATGCAAAACTAGAAGAAGAACTCATAGTCAGACCCACAAGTGAAGCTATTATTTGGTCCACTTATAAAGGTTGGGTGCAGTCTTATAGAGATTTACCACTTCTCATTAATCAATGGGCAAATGTTGTACGCTGGGAAATGCGAACACGTCTATTTTTGAGAACTGCCGAGTTTTTGTGGCAAGAAGGACACACAGCACATGCCACAAAACAAGAAGCAATAGAAGAAGCAGAAAAAATGATGCAAGTTTATGCAAATT
>DAINSR010000235.1:0-3685 GCA_036741255.1 Flavobacterium sp. | reverse complement strand
TATTGGCAATTTTTCACTTGTTTTTAATTTCATTTTTTAGGGTTTAATAGATTTCATCAATAAATTACTTCTATTGCATTAACCAAAATGACTTCAATAAACAATTAGAAATTTGCGTATTTTTATTCACTAATAAACCTAATTCAATTACCTTTTTAAAACAAGGTGCTAAAAAAGTTTTTAAAAAATAAAAATTACCATAAAAAAAACTTTACTTTGCCCAAAATTCAAGTTTTATAAAATGCAACCCATAAACGCCATTTCTTATACTATTTTTTTTAATGAAGATGGATACTCATATTTGTCCACTATACTAAAAAAAACAAGCTACTCAAAGATTTTTATTCTTGTAGATGTTCAAACAAACGAACACTGTTTGCCTTATTTTGTATCTAATTTGAGTACTGAAATTGAAATTGAGATTATTGAAATTGAAAGTGGCGAAGAGCATAAAAACATAGACACTTGCATGCAAATTTGGGAGGCACTCACAGAATTAGGTGCTGATAGAAAAAGCCTCCTGATTAACCTAGGAGGTGGAGTAATTACTGATATTGGTGGTTTT
The DNA here is from genome assembly GCA_036741255.1 of Flavobacterium sp. GTDB lineage: Bacteria > Bacteroidota > Bacteroidia > Flavobacteriales > Flavobacteriaceae > Flavobacterium. Next base: position 3,120 of record DAINSR010000235.1, on the reverse strand, counting down.
GTGGCTTGTACTTTTAAAAGAGGAATTGATTTTATTAATGTTCCAACAACGCTTTTGTCTATGGTAGATGCCTCAATTGGCGGAAAAAATGGCATTGATTTAGGCAAACTTAAAAACCAAATAGGTATCATTCGTGAGCCAAAAGCGGTACTTATAAATCCCTTGTTTTTAGAAACTTTATCGCAACAAGAAATGCGATCTGGCTTAGCTGAAATGCTCAAACACGGATTAATATTTGACAAAGATTATTGGAATAAATTTAAAGATTTATCGCTACTAAATTTGAATGATTTAGATCTATTGATTTACAGATCTATTGAAATTAAAAATGAAATTGTTTCACAAGATATAACCGAAAATGGTATTAGAAAATCCTTAAATTTTGGACACACCCTTGGACATGCCATAGAAAGCTATTTTCTTGAAAATAAATCAAAAACAAAGCTGCTTCATGGTGAGGCAATAGCCATTGGGATGATTTTAGAAGCGTATATTTCACTAGAAAAAAAATTAATTTCTAATGATGACTATCAAGAAATTAAATATATTATAAAAGAACTTTTTGAAACAATACCGTTTGATGAAGATGACATCAAAAACATTATTGATTTATTGATTTATGACAAAAAAAATGAATTTGGAAAAATTCAATTTGCTCTTTTAAATAAAATTGGAGGTATTAAGATCAATGAAAGTTGCAATAACTCATTGATTTACAAGGCTTTTAAAGATTATAGTTCGTTATAAAAATTATTCAATACCTGTGAATAAAACGGTAATTAAATACATAACTTTGTGGCAATGAAAAATAACGATTGTAAACTGTTTTTAAATAATTTTGTAACTAATAATTCGCAATTATTAGACTTAAAAGTGGAAACATCTTTGTTTTACGAACTTAATAAAAAACTGTTTTTACTATATAAAACTTTTAGAGAAAAATTAGTTGTAATGTTTGCAAATATTAGGGTTTGAAGTTTACATTTTACTTGCTTCAACTTCAATTTTCCACTTAAACAGTACAATAATAATGAATACAAAATATTTTGACCTTATAAACCAAACTTTTTATTTTCCACAAGAAGAATTTAAACTTAACAAAGACAACCTAGAATTTCATAATATAGATTTGATGAAACTGGTTGAACAATATGGAACGCCGTTAAAGTTTACTTATTTACCCCAAATTTCAAATCAAATTAACAAAGCTAAGGGATGGTTTAGAAAAGCCATGGAAAAGCATAAATATGAGGCAAATTATCACTATTGTTATTGCACAAAAAGCTCTCATTTTCAATTTGTTATGAATGAGGCTTTTAAAAACAACATCCACATAGAAACCTCATCTGCTGTGGATATTCATATTGTAGAAAAGCTATTAGAGTCAGGAAAGATTAACAAAAAAACATTTGTTATATGCAATGGGTTTAAGCGTGATGCTTATGTAGATAATATTGCCAACTTAATTAACAACGGACAAAAAAACACTATTCCGGTTATTGATAATTTTGAAGAATTAGATTTGTTGCAAGAAAAAATTTCGGGCAAATTTAAAATTGGAATTCGAATTGCCGCAGAAGAGGAACCAAAATTTGAATTTTACACCTCACGTTTAGGAATTGGCTATAAAAATATTGTACCTTTTTATAGAAAACAAATTCAGGAAAATAAACAAGTGGAATTAAAAATGCTACACTTTTTTATTAATACTGGAATACGAGATACAGCCTACTACTGGAACGAGTTACTCAAATGTTTAAAAGTTTATATTGCCTTAAAAAAAGAGTGTCCCACCTTAGATAGTTTAAATATTGGAGGCGGATTTCCTATAAAAAATTCTCTTGCTTTTGAATATGACTATCAATATATGATTGACGAAATAATCAATCAAATAAAAATTGCTTGCGATGAAGCCGAGGTTGATGTTCCTCATATTTTTACCGAGTTTGGATCTTTTACTGTGGGCGAAAGTGGAGGTGCTATTTATCAGGTTTTGTATCAAAAACAACAAAACGATAGAGAAAAATGGAATATGATTGACAGTTCGTTTATTACCACACTACCCGATACCTGGGCGATTAACAAACGATTTGTAATGCTGGCCATTAACAGATGGAACGATACGTATGAGCGTGTTTTACTGGGCGGAATGACCTGTGATAGCGATGATTATTATAATTCTGAACAAAACATGAATGCTGTCTATTTACCAAAATATAATAAAGAAAAACCTTTATTTATTGGCTTTTTCAATACAGGTGCCTATCAAGAAACCATAGGCGGTTTTGGAGGTTTGCACCATTGTTTAATTCCTCAGCCAAAACACATACTCATAGACCAAGACGAAAATGGAATCATTGCAACAGAAGTGTTTTCAGAGCAGCAAAAAACTGAAGATATAATGAAAATTTTAGGGTACGAAAAATAATAATTTAGCGCTAAATTAATCTATACAAAAGCCAAATAAAAAGCAAACAATAAAAAGAGATGAAAGGACCAATTAGTCAATTTATAGAACAACATTTTTTACACTTTAATGCTGCAGCACTTGTTGATGCCGCTAAAGGATATGAAGCACATTTATTAGACAACGGAAAAATGATGGTTACGCTCGCGGGAGCAATGAGTACTGCAGAGATGGGGAAATCATTAGCCGAGATGATTCGTCAAGATAAAATTCATATTATATCGTGCACGGGTGCCAACTTAGAAGAAGACATCATGAATCTAGTGGCACACAATTCTTATAAAAGAATCCCTAATTACAGAGATTTGACACCACAAGAAGAATGGGATTTGCTAGAAAACCATTATAACAGAGTAACAGACACTTGCATTCCTGAAGAAGAAGCTTTTAGAAGATTACAACAACATTTAATTGATATTTGGAAGAAAGCAGAAAGTGAAGGAAAAAGATATTTTCCGCATGAATTTATGTATCAAATGATTAATTCAGGAGTTTTAAAGCAATATTATGAAATCGATCCTGCAAATTCATGGATGGTTGCCGCTGCCGAGAAAAACTTGCCCATTATTGTGCCAGGGTGGGAAGATAGCACTATGGGAAATATTTTTGCATCATATTGTATTAAGGGCGAACTGAAAACCTCAACTACTAAA
>DAINSR010000234.1:0-3745 GCA_036741255.1 Flavobacterium sp. | reverse complement strand
TATTCAATATGCAGCTTAATTGTTTTACGTTAAATTACCGTCAGGTTAATAACAAAGTTTTTTCAGTGTTTTTGAAAAACTTTCGGACGGCTGTGATATGAAATTAAATAGCGACCTCAAAAATGTTTCTAACGTTTGAATATTTAGATTATGTCGATTATAATTTTACTAAAGCTTACTTTTTAGTTATCTACAAAATAAAAAACGTTTCATAAGATATTAATTTACAATCAAAAATAACATAATAAAGAACTAACGAGTTTTTTTTTAATATTTAAAAAACTTTCAAAAGGCAATGCTATAATTTATTTACATTTGCAAAAAATAAATTTTGAATTATGTTTAACAAAAATATCAAACTCATTACGGCAGGATTAATTATTGCTTTTGCTATCTATCAATTTAAAGAAAGCAACATTGGAAACGGTATTTTTTTATTGTTGTTTTCGTTGTTGTTTATATTTCTTTATTTCAAGAATGAATATATATTAATGGCTTTTTTAAAACTGAGAAAGCAAGATATGAATGGGGCTAAAGTGTGGTTAGATAAGATTAAAAATCCTGAAACCGCATTAGTTAAAAAACAACAAGGATATTATAATTATCTGAATGGCATAATGGTTTCTCAAACAAATCTTACATTAGCGGAGAAATTTTTTAAAAATGCAATCAGCCTTGGATTAAGCATAGATCAAGATTTAGCACTGGCTAAGTTGCAATTAGCTGGAATTTCGTTAACTAAAAGAAGAAAAATTGAGGCCACAAAATATTTGAATGAAGCAAAAAAACTAGACAAACATAATTTACTAAAAGACCAAATAAACATGCTCAAACAACAACTAAAGAAGATTTAGTTTTGACTTCGTAGTTCAAATTGGAAATTATATTCTAAAGAGGTACTCAAAATTGCTTAGGGATTTCTATGCTATATTTTTTTCCTATTAAAACTGTAAGTTTGTTTTGTCTTAACCAAGGATTTAAAATTTTTAGCGTTTTATAATTTGTTCCTTGTGCAATGGCAAAAAGAGCTAAATCGTCAATAGAAGCATCGACAGTCAATTTGTTTGTTGGGATATGGCTATACTTTTGATTTTGAGGAATATCAAATCCATATTTTGAGGTGTTTGTCATAATTTCTTTTAATGCCAAAATTCTAAATACATAACGAGCTGTTTCTTCATTAAATAAAGCGTCATAATAATTTGATACTTGTTGGGCTTCTAGAACCCTACTGATACCAGTCATTCCCCCGTTATAGGAAGCTGCCACGAGAGTCCAATTTCCAAATTTTTTATAAGCGTCAAGCAAGAATAAACAAGCTGCTTGTGTAGATTTTTCTAAATGATACCGTTCATCTACATCTTCAGAAACTTCAAGCCCATATTCTCTTGCCGTGGCAGGCATAAACTGCCAGACACCTTTAGCACCCGCTGGTGAAACAGCATTTATTAAACTGCTTTCAATAACTGCCAGGTATTTAAAATCGTCTGGAACTCCGTTAGCCGCTAGTATGGGTTCTATTACCGGAAAAACCTTGTTGGCTCTTTTGATTACTAAAATAGTATTTGAATGAAAGTTTTTGTTAATAATCATCTCTCTATCAAATCGTTCACTAACATCATTGTCTGCGACAGGAACAATTTCGCTTGCAAAATTAATTTGGTTTGAATAAGGAAGTTTTAATTTATGATAATTAATTGTTGCTGTTGCTGCATATATAAACAAGCTGCAAATACTTACAACGGCAATTAACTTTGTAAAGTTTACTAATGTTTTTTTCATTTTTTTAAGTGTTTAAAATTAATTTTGGCAAATTTTCATTCAACCATTTATATTTCATTAATATCAAAATATGAGATGCCCCCTTGATTTCTATACAATTCTTGATGTTAGATATAGGAAAAATTGCATCTGCATCGCCATGAATATGAATAATATTTGTCATTGGAACCGCTCTTTTCCACAAGATAACATTTTCAATAGCCCAATCCAAATATTTTTTATCACGCATTTGCAAATATTTTTCATATAGTTTAAGTCGCCTGCTCAATTCACTTTCGCCAAAAACATATTTTGATAAAGCTTTAATATTTGCAAGCAATTGTGTGGGAATTATTTTATAAGCTTTTGTAAATTTTAATACTTTTAACTGTGTGGGAAATTCAGCATTTGATTTAACACTAGATATAATAATTACCTTTTTTGTTGGTATGTGAAGTGCTATTTCTTGAACTAAAATTCCACCAAAAGAAACGCCTATCAAAACCGGATTTTTATGAATTATTTTTTCTGTCATTCTAAAAGCATAATCTTCAAGCGATTCATTTTCATTAGGCAAAAACCATTCCAAATAAAATAACTCAAATACGTCTTTGGGTAGCTCAATGTATTCAAAAATACTTGAACTTGCTGCTAAACCAGGCATTAAATAAACAGGAATCTTAGTCATATTTTTTTTAAATGTAGTTTAAAAGCTTTGCAGTTACTAATAAAATATTATGAATCATTCTAAAATTTTTAAATGGATTAGACTTTTTTAGAATTAAAATTGGTATAATTTACAATACACTGCAACTGATTGTTTTTTGCCACTTTTTTAGATATGACCAGCTTAAATCAGTTGATTAAAAACGTATTTTTACTTGAAAATGCTTCTATAAATTCAAACCTAACGCTCCCATCATCGTCTAAATGAGTGAGTTTTATTTTGTGTAAAGTATTAGCTAACTCAGGATTCCAGGGTGTTTTTACTTTAACATAGTTTTCTGTAAATCCGTGAATGTAGCCCTCTTTATTTTCGTTTTCAAATAAAACGGTTTTTGGTAATCCAATTTGGCTTTCATAAAAAGCTCTGCGTTTTTTTACAGACAATCCCCTGAGCATCTTACTTCTCTTGGCTCGCACATTTTTTGGCACAACTTCATTCATGATGGCTGCTTCTGTATTATCTCTTTCAGAATAAGTAAAAACGTGCAAATATGAAATATCTAAGTTATTCAAAAAATGATAGGTTTCTAAGAAATGATTATCTGTTTCTCCCGGAAATCCAACAATTACATCAACTCCTATACAAGCATGAGGCATAACACTCCGAATTTTTGAAACCCTATCTTCATACAATTCACGCAAATACCTGCGTTTCATTTTCTTTAAAATATCATTACTTCCAGATTGTAAAGGGATGTGAAAATGCGGTACAAATGCCCTTGATTTTGAAACCAGTTCAATGGTTTCATTCTTCAATAAATTAGGTTCAATAGATGATATTCTAAGTCTTTCAATTCCCTCTACTTTATCAAGCTCTGTAACTAAATCTAAAAAGGTGTGTTCGTGTTTTTTGTTCCCAAACTCTCCTTTTCCATAATCGCCAATATTTACTCCCGTTAAAACAATTTCTTTAATTCCTTTTGCAGCAATTTCTACAGCATTTTTTAAAACCCCCGCCATAGTATCACTTCTAGAAATGCCGCGTGCTAGAGGTATGGTGCAATAAGTACATTTATAATCACACCCGTCTTGTACTTTTAAAAATGCCCGTGTTCTATCGCCAAAAGAGTAACTACCCACATAAAAATCTGCCTCTTCAATTTCGCACGAATGCACTTCGCCCATGTCATTTTTAGACAAATCGTTTATGTAATCTGTGATTTTAAATTTTTCTGTCGCCCCTAAAACTAAATCTACCCCATCTACCGAGGCAAGATCTTCTGGTTTTAGCTGTGCATAACAACCCACCGCAGCTATA
>DAINSR010000233.1:0-3830 GCA_036741255.1 Flavobacterium sp. | reverse complement strand
AATGCTATATTGTAAATAAAATATTTAATAAACTTATACTTGTTGTAATTACAATTTGGGTTTGCCTTAATTAAACATTAAATTTTAATGAAAAGAAATACAATAACAAAGGAAAGCGGCTATTTAGTAAAAACCATTTTTTCTAAAAATTATTTACCTTTTAGTTTAAATGAAATAATAATATTAATAGTTCTTGTTTTTTTTTATAGTATGTTTGTTTTTTCAATCATTAAAACATATGCGTTTACTTTTTTATCATTACTATTGCTTCTAGTTTTTCCTTTATCTCTTTTAGTTATTTTTAATAATCGATTCTTTATAAAAGTTAGAACAGGTTTAAGTTTTGACGAAAATATGATTATTGTTCACGATATTTTAAAGAAACAAAAGAACATTTTTATTTCTTTAGAACAAAAGGGATTATATATATTTGAAATTCACAGCAACCATGATGTTGAAAAACTTGTAATTTTATGTGAAGACAAATTTATTAATATCAATAGTTTTGCTGAAAGAAGCCTAACTATAATAAGAAAAAGAAATATAAAAAACTTAAAGAAATTAATTCTGCTTAAAGCTAGTAATTATTTATAGATTCTATTTTCTTCAATTTTACTTGCATCTAATTATGAAAATCCCTCTATTCAAGTGATTAATTCTCTCTATTGTCTTAATTTTAGCCTCCGAGATTGCCAATACACTTTTAGGCTTAGAGGATTTGCTCTATAATTCCCTATCGGAGCAACTTACCTCGGAGCCACTCCAAAACTATTCCCAGTTTAAGGACAAATGGCAGTGGTTAGGTTATGTTTTATACCCTTATTTCTGTTAATAAAAGTGCCATATTAGACATGGGTTGTTTCTTTTTTGAGCAGTATCTTTGGAAACTCACCTTTAATGTGTTTTAGTACGTAAAAGATGTAAAATATTTAAAACAACTAACCTCTCCTAAATGAAATAAATAATAATGACTTCTGCGGTACTCATTGTAGGCTTTCTCTCTGGTTCATTTCTAATTATAAAGATTCAGTTGTTTTTTCAAAATTTTTACAAACCTCGTATGTAATACAAAATAAATCAGTAATTTTATCAAAGCAAATTACAAGATAAATTTTAGTTAATTATTTAATTTTCAATATTTTAAATGTACTAACTTTTGCCTTTTTATGCAATTTTTTTTTTACACTTTTTTTACACTTTTTTACTAAAATTATTAATCGAACTCAGGTTATTTATATAATTTTTTAACTAATCAAAGTACCATTAGCAACCTCATCAATATCGGTATCGGGGTTTACAAAAACTAATTTTCCTTCGGTATTATGAGTCATTAAAATCATTCCTTCACTTGTTTCTCCACGCAAGGCTCTAGGATTCAAATTAACCAATACGGTTACTTTTTTTCCAACAATTTCTTCTGGTACAAAATGTTCTGCAATACCCGAAATAATGGTTCTAATGTCAATACCTGTATCTACTTTTAAATTAAAAAGTTTAGTTGCTTTTGGCATTTTTGTGGCTTCTAAAATGGTTCCTACTCTAAGGTCTAGTTTAGCAAAATCTTCAAAAGACACTGTTTCTTTTTGAGGTTCGGCTTTTGTATTTTCAATTTCGTTTGCCTTTTTTGTTGCCAATAATTTATCTATTTGTTTTTGAACTTCTTGATCCTCAATTTTAGAAAAAAGGAGCTCAGCAATCCCTATTTTACTTGTTGCTGTCAATAAATTTGATTTAGCAGACACCTCATTCCAGGTTATTTTACATTGCAACATGCTTTTAAGTTTAGCTGCTGTAAAAGGCAAAAAAGGTTCTGATAAGACACTCAATGCTGCGGCAACTTGCAAGGCAACATACATTTGGGTTTTTACACGTTCAGGGTTTTCTTTAATCATTTTCCAGGGTTCTTCATCAGCTAGGTATTTGTTTCCTAAACGAGCCAGATTCATCATTTCGTTTTGTGCCTCTCTAAAACGAAATCGTTCAATGGAACTAGAAATTATTTTTGGATAGGCTTTTATTTCGTTTAAAGTAGTGGTATCAACCGCTGTAAACTCATTAGGAACTGGAACTATCCCGTTATAATATTTGTGAGTTAAAACTACCACACGATTAATAAAATTTCCAAAAACGGCAACTAATTCATTATTGTTTCTGGCTTGAAAATCTTTCCAAGTAAAATCGTTATCTTTAGTTTCAGGAGCGTTTGATGTTAGTACATAGCGCAAAACATCTTGCTGATTTGGAAAATCTTGTAAATACTCATGCAGCCAAACTGCCCAGTTTTTTGATGTGGACAATTTACTACCTTCAAGATTCAAAAACTCATTTGCTGGAACATTTTCTGGCAAAATATAACTTCCTTCTGCTTTTAGCATTGCAGGAAAGATAATGCAGTGAAACACAATATTATCTTTACCAATAAAATGAACTAGTTTAGTATCTTTATCTTTCCAGTAAGGTTTCCAGTCTTTACCTTCTCGTGTGGCCCATTCTTTTGTAGAAGATATGTAGCCAATGGGAGCATCAAACCAAACGTATAATTTTTTTCCTAAAGCTCCATCTACCGGGACATCAATTCCCCAGTCTAAATCACGTGTTACGGCTCTTGGCTTTAAACCGTCATCTAACCAGGATTTCACCTGTCCTAAAACGTTTGTTTTCCAGTCATTTTTGTGTTCTTGAAGTAACCATTTTTCTAAAAAATCTTGGTATCTGTCCAGGGGTAAAAACCAGTGTTTTGTAGCTTTTAAAATTGGTGTTTCGCCAGATATAGTAGATTTTGGATTAATTAAATCAGTAGCATTAAGTGTAGAACCACATTTTTCACACTGATCACCATAAGCCTCAGGATTATCACACTTTGGACAAGTACCTGTTACAAATCTATCGGCTAAAAACTGATGTGCCTTACTATCATAAAGTTGTTCTGTTACTTCTTCTATAAAATCTCCATTATCAAGCAATTTTTTAAAAAACTCTTGAGCTGTTTGATGATGAATTTGAGACGATGTTCGGGAATAGTTGTCAAAAGATATTCCAAAATCTACAAACGATTGTCTAATAATTCTATCATATTTATCAATCACTTGTTGTGGCGAGATTCCCTCTTTTTTTGCTTTCATAGATATGGCAACTCCGTGCTCATCACTACCACAAACAAAGACCACATCTTTTTGTTGTATTCTTAAATATCTAGCATAAATATCTGATGGTACATATACCCCTGCTAAATGACCTATATGAATGGGACCGTTTGTATAAGGTAATGCGGCTGTTATTGTATATCTTTTTGGATTTTCTATCATTAGAGTTTTTGAATTAAAATACAAAAATAATTGATTACCTATAATTATTGTACTATTTGTACTATATTATTATCATAGTAATCTATATTTATAGCTTATTTTTTTCTTTTTTACTGTAGAAAATGACGATCATAAAGCTTGGGATAACTTTTAAAACCTGAGTTCGATTAATAATTTCGGTAAAAAAGTGTATATGAATTTTACATAAAAAGGCAAAAGTTAGTATATTTAAAACATTGAAGATTAAATAATTAACTAAAATTTATCTTGTAATTTGCTTTGATAAAATTACTTATTTTGTATTACAGACAGTTTTGTAAAAATTTTGAAAAAACAACTGAATCTTTATAATTAGAAATGAACCAGAGAGAAAGCCTATTATAATTAAAAACAGTTAATGATGAATTAAAAAATATTTGTCAAGTGGAACATTCAAGACATCGTTCTTTTGTAAATTTCTTATCTAATAACGATTATGTATTCAATATAGTCCAAGAAAAATGGACTATTTTCATACTATATCGG
>DAINSR010000232.1:0-3887 GCA_036741255.1 Flavobacterium sp. | reverse complement strand
CTTTATCATTTTATATCCAGTAAACAGCAATAAATCGTTGTTTTTGTTGAGTTCCTTTCTTCTGGGTTTAATATTAGATATGTTTGCAGATTCTGGTGGAATTCATGCCACAGCTTGTTTAATATTGGCTTTCATTAGACCATCTGTTTTTAAATTTTCCTTTGGTTTAAGTTATGAATACCAAACCATAAAAATTTCTGAAAAAATTACCTCAGAACGAATTGTGTTTATACTTGTGTTAGTATTTATTCATCTTTTTGTATTGTATATGCTAGAACTGCTTCGTTTTGGTTTGATCTTAGATGTGTTTTTAAGAACTCTTTTAAACACTGTTTTTACTAGTTTTATATGTATCTTGTCCATTTATTTGACAAAGCCAAGTAAACGATGAGAAAGCTAGTTTTACCAACTATTGTGGTCCTTTCGGGTGTTTTAATGCTTGCAAAACTTTTTTATTTGCAAATTATAGACGATAGTTTAAAAATAAAAGCAGACAACAATGCCATAAAAATTGAGTATGATTTTCCAGAAAGAGGCTATATTTATGATAGAAACGGAAAATTATTAGTAGCTAATCAGCCTTCTTATGATATTATGGTGGTGCCAAAAGACATCAAGGATTTAGATACACTACAATTTTGTGAATTATTAAAAATTGAAAAAGATTATTTTATAAAAAGAGTTGAAAAAGCAAAGGTGTATAGCCCTATGTTGCCATCTGTATTTTTAGCCCAACTTACTAAACTAGAATTTGCGGCTTTTCAAGAAAAAATCAGAAAATTTAAAGGATTCTATATTCAAAAACGATACCTCAGAGATTATCAAACAAAGCGTGCTGCTAATGTTTTTGGTTACATTGCCCAAGTTAATGAGGCCATAATAAACAAAAATCCGTATTATAAAAGTGGCGATTTAATTGGCAAACAAGGTGTTGAACAAGAATATGAAGAAATTTTAAGAGGAATAAAAGGAGTTAAATATTTTCAAAAAGATAGATTTAATAGAATTATTGGTTCATATAAAGACGGTAAGTACGACACTATTCCCATACAAGGTAAAGATCTTACTCTTACTATAGACATTGAATTGCAAAAATATGGAGAGGAACTCATGGTTAATAAGCGTGGGGGCATTGTTGCCATAGAGCCTAAAACGGGCGAAATTTTAGCTCTTATTTCAGCTCCCACTTATGATCCTGCATTGCTTGTTGGAAAAGATAGATCTAAAAATTACACTAAATTATATCATGATTCTATTGCAAAGCCTTTATTTGACAGAAGCTTACTTGCAGAATATCCACCAGGCTCACCTTTTAAGATTCTAACGGGTCTCATTGGACTACAAGAAGAAGTAATTAATGAGCAAACGGGTTTTATTTGTAGGCACGGATTTTCGTATGGGCGTGGTGCGTTTATGAAATGCCATGACTCAGGTTTATCAGTGCTTCACAACGGAATTTATCGATCGTGCAATACTTATTTTGCAAATGTTTTTAAGCTTACTATTGATAAATATAAGGTTCCTGCATACAGTGTTGATAACTGGCACAAACATTTAGAGAGTTTTGGACTAGGAAATTTTTTGGGAACCGATATGCCCACTGGAAAATCGGGCAGAATCCCTTCATCTCAACTTTATAATCGTTTTTATCCAAATGGTGGATGGAGGAGTAGCACTATAATATCAAACGCCATAGGTCAGGGAGAGATAGATACTACTCCCATTCAATTAGCCAATATGATGGCAGCAGTGGCAAATGAAGGCTACTTTTATACCCCACATATTGTAAAGAAAATTAAAAATTTTAAAATAGATAAAAAATTTACCACAAAGCATCAAACCACCATAAATAAAAAGTATTTTAAACCCGTTATTGAAGGATTGTATGATGTATATAATGTAGGAACTGCTGCGGCACTAAAGGTAAAAGACCTTGCTATTTGTGGAAAAACAGGAACAGCAGAAAATTTTATGAAAATAAACGGAAAAAGAACTCAGCTTGATGATCATTCTATTTTTGTGGCGTTTGCCCCTAAAGATAATCCTAAAATTGCCATTGCCGTTATGGTAGAAAACGGGTATTGGGGAAACCGTTATGCAGGTCCAATTGCTACTTTAATGATTGAAAAATATATAAATAATATCATTACAAGAACCGATTTAGAACAAGCCATGCTAACTAAAAGTTTACAACCTGTATATGATAAGTACATGAGTGGAGAACCCTTTAGAATTAATTATTAAGTAATAGACGCAGTAGCCTTTTAAAATAAAAGCAAATAGTGTAATATATAATTTTTTTCTTTTTTTAATGAAAGATCAGAGCATTTGGAATAATATAGATTGGTTGACTGTTTTTGTCTATGCAGTGCTTGTTGTAATGGGCTGGATGACTATATATTCTGCTTCACTACCTCTTGAAGAAACACACATTTTAGATGTTTCACAAAAATATGGGCGTCAGTTATTGTTTATCATCTTAAATATTCCATTGATTCTCATTGTACTAAACATGAATGCTAAAGTTTTTGAAAAATATGCTATTATTTTTTACATCGTTGGAATTTTTTTACTTTTAGGATTATTCATTTTTGGAAGCACTATAAAAGGACAAACTAACTGGTATAAAATAGGAGGTTTTAGTTTTCAGCCCTCAGAAATTGTAAAAATTACGTGTTCTCTTTTACTAGCTAAGTATTTGAGTGTGGCACAAATAGATTTAAAAAAGACACGCCATCAGTTTGTGGGTATTGCTATTGTTGTTTTTCCCATTTTTCTCATTTTGCTTCAGCCCGATGCTGGAAGTGCTATGATATTTTTGTCATTATTTTTAGTTTTAAACAGAGATGGTTTGCCTGGATGGTATTTGTGGTCTGGTTTAATTTTAATTACATTATTTTTATTAGCATTATTTGTTAAACCTGTTTTTCTTTTATTAGCACTGGTTATTTTTACAACAATACATTTTATTTTAAATACAAAAATCACCAGAAACCCAATTGTTTATTTGATTATTTTTACATTTTTATCAGGTTTTGTGTTTTCGGTTGATTATGTATATGAAAATGTACTTGAACCTCATCAAAAAGACCGAATAGATGTTTTATTCAATGATAATGCCGACATGAAGCGAGAAGGATATAACCTCAATCAATCTATGATAACCATTGGTTCTGGTGGCTTGTTTGGTAAAGGATATTTAGAAGGAACACAAACAAAAGGTAATTTTGTTCCAGAACAGCACACAGATTATATTTTTACAACCGTGGGAGAGGAATGGGGTTTTGTGGGTAGTTTTGTTGTAATTGCTTTGTTTGTAACTTTAATTCTTAGAATTTTATATTTAGCAGAAAACCAAAAATCTAAATTCAGCAAAATATATGGATATTGTGTGGCAACAATTTTATTTGCACACTTTTTTGTAAACATCAATATGCTAATTAAACAATTTCCCACAATAGGTGTGCCATTACCTTTCTTTTCTTATGGAGGATCTAGTTTATGGTCGTTTTCAATATTGTTGTTTATTTTTATAAAATTAGATGCCAATAAAGTAAATGAATGGTAATATGCAATAAAATTAGATTTGTGAGTTGCATTTAACCCAATTTACAGAATTTTTATTTTTTGAAGTAGTTTAATTTGTAATAGATTGCTTCGCTAGTTTGAACAGTGCTCTCGACTCTAATGCTTATTTTGGGTTTAAGTTAGTTTCCTGACTTGTTCGTACTAATTTTATTAAACTGCTCTAGTTTGTTTTGAATTTTTTGCTTTTCTTTTGGAAAAATACCTTGTAAGATAAAAAATAAACCAAAAATAATAATTACAATACTAATAACAATAATAAACATACTAACATTTTAACAAATAATTCAATAAACTCAAAT
>DAINSR010000231.1:0-3918 GCA_036741255.1 Flavobacterium sp. | reverse complement strand
ATTTAAACCCCGTTACGCTTTTGTCTATTAAAAATACCCCTGACCGTTTGCCAGAAATTCAAAATAACACTTTGTTTTCTGGTAAAAAAAATGAGGTTTTAAGTTTGTCTTCTATAACGGGTAATTATGCTACTAACAATGCCAGAGAAGTTTTTTCAAGAGTGCCAGGTGTTACTGTTTGGGAAAATGAGGGTTCTGGTATTCAAATAAATGTGGGAGTAAGAGGGTTGAGCCCCAATAGAAGTTGGGAACTAAACACGCGTCAAAACGGGTATGATATTTCATCAGATGTTTTTGGCTATCCAGAGGCTTATTATAATCCGCCATTAGATGCGGTAGAAAATATTGAACTAGTTCGTGGGGGTGCTTCATTGCAATATGGACCACAATTTGGAGGTATGATTAATTATGTTTTAAAAAGGGAAAAAGAAAAGAAATTTTCGTTTGAAACGCAGAATACCGTGGGAAGTTATAATTTAATGAGCAGTTATAACGCCATAGGGGGTACCATCAATAAGTTTTCTTATTATGCTTATAATCACTCAAGAAGTGCCGATGGCTGGAGAGAAAACAACGAGTATAAGGTGAGAAATTCTCACGTCTTTTTACAATATCAATTTACAGAAAACACAAAATTATCTGCAGAATATACAAACATGAATTACCAGCTGCAACAACCTGGTGGATTAACAGATGCACAGTTTAAAGTGAATGACCAACAATCTTTTAGAGACCGCAACTGGTTTGGAACTCCTTGGAATGTTTTTTCAATCAATTTTGATACAAAACTGGGCAAAAATCTAACCTCAACTACTAAATTTTTTGGATTAATTGCACAACGAAATAGTGTGGGGGTTTCAACCACTCCTAACAACGCAGACACAATTAATCCTGCAACAGATGAATATTCAAACAGAAGTGTTGATAGAGATTCTTATAAAAACTTTGGAGTAGAAAATAGAAATATATATACTTATTCACTAGGGAAAACTAATCACAACTTAGCTTTTGGGGCTCGTTATTACAGAGCTAATACAAAAAGAAAACAACAAGGAAAGGGTACAACGGGTTCAGATTTTGATTTGAATATAGAGGGAGAATATCCCAGAAATTTAGATTTTAATACAGAAAATGTAGCCCTTTTTGTAGAAAATCAATTTAAACTTACAGATTTGTTTAGCATTACGCCTGGTATGCGATATGAATACATTAATTCTACCGCTCAAGGTCAGTTTGGAATAAGTGCCAATGTGCCAGTTATGCTTCAAAATAAAACCATTAGCAGAAGTAAACCTTTATTTGGAATGGGATTAGAGTATAAAATTAAATCTACTAATATATATGCAAACATAACTCAGGCTTTTAGACCCGTTTTGTTTTCAGACTTAACCCCTCCTGCTGTTACAGATGTTATTGATCCTAATTTAAAAGATGCTTCAGGCTTTAATGCCGATTTAGGGTATAGAGGCAGTATAAAAGACTATCTAAATTTTGATTTTAGCTTGTTTTATTTAAGTTATAACAATAGAATTGGAGGTACTCGTAGATTTGTAAACAATGACCCAACGCAAGGCACTTTTTTATTCAGAACTAATTTAGGCGAAACGGTTAACAAAGGAATAGAAAGTTTTTTTAATGTTAATGCTACTAAATTATTCAAAGCAAAAGAAAAATATGGCAATTTAGACCTGTTTGCTACATTAAGTTTTATAGATTCAAGATACACCGATTTTAAAATATATACTGCGTCAAACACCACACCTGTGGGCAACTTAAATGGCAACAGAGTAGAAAATGCACCAAGATATATTCATAATTTTGGTATCTCATGGAGTAATGCATCATTCTCTGCTACCATGCAATATAAAATGTCGGGGTTAATTTTCACTGATGCAAACAATACGGTTGCAGCCTCTGCAAACGGGGTTACAGGCTTGTTAAAAGGATATGAAGTGCTTGATTTTTCTGCATCATATAAATTTTTAAAGAATTATAATATAAAAGCAGGAATTAATAATATAGCTAATGAAAAATATGCCACAAGAAGAGCTGGTGGATATCCAGGACCTGGAATTTTACCAGGTGAGGGACGAACTTTTTTTGTGTCAATTGGGGCTAAGTTGTAATGATTGTAGGTTTTAACCCAACTTGCAGGCTAAATATTAAAAAAAATCAACTAAATATGTCTAAATTCTGATATTAGCAACTTGAGTTCGATTAATAATTTTAGTAAAAAAGTGTAAATAAATTTTTCACAAAAAGACAAAATAGTATATTTAGAATCTGCTGAATAAATAGAAAAAAATAATTTAACAGTAATCTTTGTCATTCCTACGAAGGAGAAATCGCATAAGTGCAAGTATTGATGTGATTCCTCCTTCGTCAGATGACATTAATCATACATTTATTTTTAAAAAAGAAGTTTTTTATAATTTACATATTTTGAGAGGCAAGGTTTTTGAATAATTTTTTCATTTTTTCTTACACTTAATAAAACAAACTCTACAAACATCACTTGCCTAAAGAAAGGTTTTTTTGAGCAGACTCTATCTATTTAGAAAAATTGACACATCTATTTAAACCCAAAATAATTAATAAAAAAGTGTCTGATCTATCAAATGACTAAATTTCATTTTTTTGAGGGGTAAAATTTTTTATAAAAAAACCTGTCTTAGCCCTAAAAAACAACAGGTATTTGTTTTAAAAAAAGCAAAAAAAATCGAAACAACCCCTTGAAAAAACACCTTGCTTTTCAAAGCAAAACACTATAAAAATAAATCTTAAATTTTTCTTATAATCCTTGTAAATACTGGTAGTTGCTATTAATTTTGGGGTATGAAAAATTTAGTTTTTAAAATATTATATCTAATTTTAATCAGCACGTTTTCCATTATTTGGATATGTGATAATAAACTTTATGTTTTTTTAGAAGAAGAAAAAATTAGTTTATATGAAACGGCTGAGAAAAGTGAAACTCAAAACGAGAGTGAGATTAAATTGAAAACTTTATTTTTTAGTCAGGTTGATTTTTTAGATTTAATTTCATTTTATTCATCAGTTATTCAAAATAATTCTCTATATACTTTTATTGTTAAAGAGTTTTGTTTTGAAAATCACACTCCTCCTCCAGAGTTTGCATAATTATTTCGACTTATTGCTCTACAAGACAAATTTAAAATAATTATCAAATCAGCCTCATTTATATTGTGGCTATCTAAACATATATTAAAATGAAAAATTTAATAACAATTATAGCTTTATTATTCACTGTACATTTTTTTGCACAAACACACGAAATTATCAAACACAATGGAGATAAATTAGTTGTGAATTATATAAAAACAGAAAATAACTTAATTTACTATGCCTTTCCAAACAGTATGGAGGAACATAAAATAAGTAAATATGCGGTGGCACAATTAACTGAAAAAACAAAAAACAATACAACAACTGTTGTGTCTGAAAAGATTACTATTAATGAAAAAGCCAACTATAATGATGTAATTACGTTGCAAGAATCTGAAACAGTTGGTTTAAAAAAAGTTGAGGACATTAAAGGTTATTTAGGAGTTGCTAAAGGTGAAAACAGATTTGCGTTATCTGAAAAAGGAGTGTTAAATTTAAAACAAAATGCTGCTCAAAAAGGATATCAGTTCATTGTTATTACATCTAATAAAAAAGATAATTTAAAAGCGGTTGCTTATACATACTAAAAAATTAACCCTTAATTCAACTAAAAGGCTGTTCTAAAACTTTAGAGCAGCTTTTTTTTAAGACATAAAAGGTATAATGGACAAAATTATACCGATTATGTATTCAATATAGTCCAAGAAAAATGGACTATTTTACAAATGTTATTGGTATTAAAACATAAATACCATTGTTGTAAACCCACAAAAATTTTTAAATCATTTTAGG
>DAINSR010000230.1:0-3946 GCA_036741255.1 Flavobacterium sp. | reverse complement strand
TATATAGACACGCCCGTAAAGCGTTATTCATCAGGAATGTATGTGCGTTTAGCCTTTGCAGTGGCAGCCCATTTAGAAAGTGAAATTCTAATCTTAGACGAAGTTTTAGCAGTTGGAGATGCTGAATTTCAGAAAAAATGCTTGGGAAAAATGGGAGATGTTTCAAAAGGTGAAGGGAGAACGGTGCTTTTTGTGAGCCATAATATGGCTGCAGTTTCTACATTTTGTAACAAAGGAATTTATTTGAAAAACGGGCTTATAGAATCTTCAGGAGGCATTGAAAGTATTATTAATCATTATATTACAAATGGTGAGGAGGGTGCTGCTGCTGTTCATGAGGAGCATATAATTTACAAAAATAGATGTCCGCATGCATATTTTAACTCCATAAAAATTATTTCTGAAAATGAAAATAAAAGTTCTGTTAGAATAGATAGAAAAGTGGAAATTGAAATGGAATTTACAGTTACTACCGAAAACATTGTTATCAATCCAAGTATTCATATTTTAGATTCTATGGGTACCTGTATTTTAGCAACATTTAATAGTCCTGCGGCATCTTTAAATTTAGATCCGTTTTTTGGAAAAGAATTAAAGAGAGGTAGATATAAAACCGTTTGTACTATTCCAGAAAATTTTTTGAATGAATCTGCATATAAAATAAGTGCTTTTTTAGTGCCTCCAGTTTTTTCAGAACTAGCAATTGCAGAAGAAGTTTTGTCTTTTACGGTTAATGAAACTGGTGAAATGACAAAAGATTATGTAGGAGGATGGATTGGGTTAATACGACCTAAGATGCATTGGAACACTCAATTTTTAAAATAAAAAATTACAATAGCTTTTAAAACTATCAGTTATAAATAGATGTGTTTGCCTTGTCCGTGCATTTTGTTCGGGTTGTCAAACCAATAAAGAAATATAAACACATGAAAGTAGTTATTTTTGCAGGTGGTAGAGGCACTAGAATTGCAGAAGAATCGCATTTGAAACCAAAACCTATGATAGAAATTGGTGGAAAACCCATTTTATGGCATATCATGAAGATTTATGAAAAACATGGTTTTAATGAATTTATTGTTTGCCTTGGATACAAAGGATATGCTATTAAAGAATATTTTATTAATTACTTTTCTCATAATGCAGATATCACAATTGAACTACAAAATAATAGTATAGAAGTGCACCACACTAATGCTGAAAATTTTAAAGTAACTTTAGTAGATACAGGCTTAGAAACCATGACGGCGGGAAGATTACAAAAGGTTCAAAAATATATTCAAGATGACACTTTTTTATTAACCTATGGCGATGGAGTTTCAGATATTAATATTAATGAGTTGTTAGCATATCATCATTCTCACGGTAAATTAGCTACAATGACTGCTATTATTCCTGAGGGTCGTTTTGGAACTATGGATATAGATAATGATGGAGTTGTTAAAAGTTTTAAGGAAAAACCAAAAGACGATAATCACTGGATTAACGGGGGTTTTTTTGTTTTAAATAAAGATGTCTTTAAATATCTAGACAAAGACATGACCACTATTATGTGGGAGCAAGAACCTTTAGTGCGTCTTACAGATGATAAGCAATTAATGACTTATAAACACAAAGGATTTTGGAAGTGTATGGATGCCATGCGCGACAAAGAAGAGTTAGAATATATGTGGAATAAAGGGAATGCACCCTGGAAAATTTGGTAAAAAAATAAAAAATGAATTTATTTTCTGGTATTTATAAAGATAAAAAGGTTTTAGTAACAGGACACACTGGATTCAAGGGATCTTGGCTTTCTTATTGGCTCATAAATTTGGGGGCAGATGTGTATGGTATTTCAGATAAAATTAATACAAACCCATCTCATTTTGAATTGTTACAACTTCAAATGAAAAGTTTTTTTATTGACATTAGAGATAATCAACTGCTTGATGCAACAATAAAAGAAATAAATCCAGATATTATATTTCACTTGGCGGCCCAACCTCTTGTTAGATATTCATACAAAGAACCCGTAGAAACTTTTGCAACAAACATTATGGGAACTGTGCATATACTTAACACATGCAAAGCACTTTCTAATATAAAAGGAATCGTAAATATAACAAGCGACAAGTGTTATGAAAATTTTGAGGACGATCGTCCATATAATGAAACTGATAGAATGGGGGGCTATGATCCTTATAGTGCATCAAAAGGAGCTGCTGAGTTAGTGGTATCTTCCTTTAGAAATTCATTTTTTAATATTGCGCATTTTGGTATAAAACACCATTTCATTTTAGCCTCTGCACGTGCAGGAAACGTAATAGGAGGTGGAGATTGGTCTGAGGATAGACTTATTCCTGATTTAGTTAAAAATGTGGCAACAAAATCCATTACTACCATACGCTCACCTTATGCCACAAGACCATGGCAACACGTTTTAGAGCCTCTTTCGGGTTATTTGGCGTTGGGTCAAAGAGTGTTAGAGGGTGATGTTTCTGTATCTGATGGATGGAATTTTGGCCCAGAAAATAATGAAACTCTTACTGTTAAACAAGTGCTTGAAATTGCCTCTAAAGTATGGAACGAACTACAATTTGATTTTCCAATTTTACAAAACCAACCCCACGAAGCTAACTTGTTACGATTAGATTGTACAAAAGCACTTCAAAAACTAAATTGGATTCCGGTTTGGAATATTGAAGAATCAATATATAAAACTATTAATTGGTATAAAAAATTTTATACTGAAGATGTGATTGTAACGTCAAATGATTTGATGGACTACATTCAACAAGCAAAAAACAAAAAATTAGAATGGACCAAATAATTAAGATATGGAATTTAAACATTTAAATGATGACTTGTTGCAAAGCTTAAGCAAAATTGCAACTAAAAATACAACACAAATAATTGTCCCCGGAGAAAATTACATTCCTGTTACTGGTAAAGTGTTAGATGCTACCGACTTACTCTATGGTGTAGAATCTGTTTTAGACGGTTGGCTCACCACAGGACGATTTGCAGAAGATTTTGAAAAAGATTTTGCTAACTGGTTTGGTTCCAGAACATCTTTATTAGTAAACTCTGGTTCATCGGCTAATTTAGTAGCTTTTTATACTTTAACATCGCCCAAGTTAAAAGCCAGACAAATTTTACCAGGAGATGAAATTATTACGGTTGCTGCGGGTTTCCCTACTACAATAAACCCTATGGTGCAGTATGGTTGTGTACCCGTTTTTATTGATGTTGATATCCCAACTTATAATATAAAGGCAGAACGCATTGAAGATGCTATTACACCCAAAACCAAAGCTATAATGATAGCACACGCTCTTGGAAATCCTTTTAATTTGTCTGTTGTAATGGAAATTGCTAAAAAACATAATTTATGGGTAATAGAAGATGATTGTGATTCGCTAGGAGCCACTTATGAAGGTAAAAAAACAGGAACTTTTGGTGATTTAGCCACCGTGTCTTTTTATCCTGCTCATCACATCACTATGGGAGAGGGAGGAGCTGTTTTAGTGAATAACCCAAGAATTGGTTTTATTGCAAAAAGTTTTAGAGACTGGGGAAGAGATTGTTACTGTGAACCTGGATGTGATAACACCTGCGGGAAAAGATTTGAATGGTCGCTTGGAGATTTACCTTATGGATATGACCACAAATATACCTATTCTCACATTGGTTTCAATTTAAAAGTTACTGATATGCAAGCAGCAATAGGTTTAAATCAACTTAAAAAAGCCGATTATTTTGTACAAAGACGTAGAGAAAATCATGCAATGCTCTATGATAAATTAAAACAATTTGAAGAACACTTTATTTTACCTGAAGCTACGCCTGGTAGTAATCCAAGTTGGTTTGGATTTATGGTAACACTCAGAGATTCAAGCCCTATAAATAGAGAGGAATTAGTACAATTTTTAGAAAATAATAAAATTGGAACCCGATTATTTTTTGC
>DAINSR010000229.1:1985-3966 GCA_036741255.1 Flavobacterium sp. | reverse complement strand
ATATCTTTTTTAGTTAAAATGTAGTCAGGTGCTCCGCAACTTTGTCTTTTCGGTTCGTTGGTTGCTCTAATTGTTGGCACTAAACTTTCTAAAAGATTTTGCAAGTCTCCACGAAAGGTATGTTCGGTTGCATTTCCGAGTTTATACCTTTTGTCTATGCTGTTAATATATTGTTCTAATGTCATTTATTCATTTTGTTTTCTGTCAATTGTTGGCAATAAACAGCTCTTTTGTTTTTTTAGCATTCGCTTTTGTGTCGGCAAAAACCAAATGTGCGGTTGTTTTTTTACACTGAGCGATACCTCGCTTATATAAGTAATTAAAATTAAAAATTACTTGTTGTTTCACACCATTTTATTGATTTAATTATCACAAGAGCCCCGCTCTTTTTAGTAGTGCTTCCACTTTTGGTTCTTGTCCTCTGAATTTTTTATATAATTCCATGGGTAAATCTGTGCCGCCTTTTGAAAGAATGTGTTCTTTAAAACGGGTTGCCACTTCAATATTAAAAATACCTTTTTCTTGAAAATAAGCAAACGCATCAGCATCTAAAACCTCTGCCCATTTGTAGCTGTAATATCCGGAAGAGTAGCCTCCCTGAAATATATGAGAAAAAGAAGTACTCATGCAATTTTCAGACACATCAGGATATAGGTTGGTTTCTGTCATGGCGGCTTTTTCAAATGTTTTTACATCTTCAATACTTTGAGGGTTAGAATGATATGCCATGTCTAACATTCCAAAACTAATTTGACGCAACGTGGCCATTCCTTGTAAGAAACTGGCACTTTCTTTAATTTTCTCAACATAGTTTTGTGGAATAATTTCGCCTGTTTCATAATGTTTAGCAAACAAAGCAAGGGCTTCTGGCTCGTAGCACCAGTTTTCCATAATTTGACTGGGGAGTTCTACAAAATCCCAAAAAACCGATGTTCCTGATAAACTTGGATATGTAGTATTTGCAAGCATTCCATGAAGTGCATGACCAAATTCATGGAACAAGGTGGTTACCTCGTTAAAAGTGAGTAAAGAGGGTTTTGTTTGTTTTGCCTCGTTGTTTTCAAAAGTAATTGTGGGGGGCGTAAAATTACAAACAATAGAAACATGTGGTCTTTCGTTTTTTCCGTTTTTTATATACTGTGGTTTGTAACTTGTCATCCACGCACCATTTCGCTTGCCCTTTCTTGGAAAAAAATCGGTATAAAAAACTGCAACTAATTGATCTTCTTGATTAAGGACTTCAAAAGTTTGCACATCGTTATGGTATTTATCAATATCAAAAACTTCTTTAAAAGTAATTCCAAATAATTTTTGAGCAATAGTAAAAGCTCCGTTTAATACATTTTCTAACTTAAAATAGGGTCTCAATAATTCGTCGTCAAAATGAAATAACTTTTGTTTCAATTTTTCTGAATAATAAGTGCCGTCCCATTTTTCTAATTGGTCAATGTTGTCAAGTTCTTTTGCAAAAGCTGATAATTGGGCATATTCTTTTTGGGCTGCAGGTTTTGCTTTTTCTAATAAATCGTTTAAAAACAAAAGTACCGTTTCCGGATTTTGAGCCATTCGCTCTTCTAAGACAAAATGAGCATGAGATTTATAGCCTAATAGTTGGGCTCTTTTGTGTCTTAATGCTACAATGCGTTTAATGTTATTTTGATTATCAAATTCGTTATTTTGAAATGCTTTTTTTCCTGCGGCGATAGTCATTTCTTTTCGCAACTCCCTGTTTTCTATATAAGTAACAAAAGGTAAATAACTAGGAAAATCGAGTGTAAAAATCCAGCCTTTTAAACCTTTTGATTTTGCCAAACTTGCTGCCGCTTCTTGAGCATCAGTAGGCAAACCTTTTAAGTCGTTTTGGTTTGTGATGTGTAGTTGATAATTGTTTGTTTCTGCCAAAACATTTTCGCTGAACGTTAATTTTAGTTTAGCTAATTCGGTATCGATTTCGCGAAGTTTAGCTTTCTTTTCTTCTGAT
>DAINSR010000229.1:0-1975 GCA_036741255.1 Flavobacterium sp. | reverse complement strand
TTTAATAAAGCTCCGTTTCTAGAAAATAATTTGAATTTTTTATCTAACAAAGTATTTTGCTCTGATGTTAAATTCAAGTTGTTTTTTTGATTATATATGGCTTTTACTCGTTTGAAGAGGTCTTCATTTAATGTAATATCATTGCTAAATTCTGTTAAGAGTGGGGAGATTTCCTGTGCTATTTTTTGCATTTCGTCACAGGTTTCGGCTGAATTTAAATTGAAGAAAATAGATGATAATCTGTCTAATGCTTCACCCGAAAATTCTAATGCTTCTATTGTGTTAGTAAAAGTTGGAACTTCTGTATTGTTGATTATCGCATCGATTTCTGCTTTTGCAACCGCTATATTTTCTATAAAAGCGGGTTTGTAATCCGCTAATTTGATTTTTGAAAAAGGGGCGGTGCTGTGTTTGGTATCGAATGATTCTTGTACGGACAGGTCGCGACCTGTCCGTGCTGATTTTGTGTTTTCTTGCGCTGTTTGTTCAAATGATTTATTAAGTTTCATGTGTAGATAATTGTTTGTTTTTTATGGAATGTTGATTGTGTAGAGTATGCTCTAGTACAGATTATTTCAGACTCTTTCGTTTTTTTTTGCAGGGTTTGGTTAACTTTGGTAGTATCTTTATTATTTTTCATTTAAAAAACAAAAAATAGAGATATTCATTTAGTTACTTAATATTATATCCTTGTAAAACAGCTGTTTAGCGTTCGTCATTTTACGAATTAGGTTGTCAAAAATAGTTTGCTTGTGTATTGACCTGTTAATCCTATAACTAAACTCATTCAAATAACCTTGTATATGTCCTTCGGCTATACTTGAAAAAGTAGAACGCATCCACGCTTTTAATTGATGGATTATGGTATTCATCTCAAAAAATGTTTTGCCTTTATCACTTTTTGTTTGAGTAATTTTATAATCTTTCATGATGGGTTTATAACCCGTCCATTTATCAGTTTGTACATTGGCATCAATTGATATATGAGTATCAAAAATCCCTCTTAATGATTCACTACTATAATCTTTTATAACTTTGAAATAGACTCTTTTAATGCCAGTTTTGTCTTTTTCTACAGCGGCTACTATTTTCTTCTTTTTGCTATCATTACTTCTCCCTTGTTTTAGGTCTTCTTTTCCACCAAAAACAAACTCATCTACTATTACATCCCCTGTCATAGGTGTGTTTTCACTACTTTTCATTGCCGTTCTTACTTTTTGCATAAACAACCAAGCCGTGATATAGCGAATTTCATAACGCTTACTCATTTGATTTGCAGATATGCTTTTTGTGGTCGCACTCATTTCAAAACAAATACCAAATGCCTTACGAAGCCCAAATTTAACTTTGTGAAATAAGGTGTCTGCAGTAGGACTTTCTATGTGGTGGCACTTATTACAATCTCTAGCGAAATTTTTCTTACGAATTGTATATTTTGTATGCTTACATTTCTTACAAGTAAATCCTGATTCCCATTTCTTTTCAGCCAAATATTCCAAACAATCCATGTCTGTTTTAAATGTATCAAAAAATGTAATAATACTTTCTCCTTTGAATATTTCCATTATCTAAATTTTATAAAACAAATATAAGTATTTAAATGAATACCTCAAATGATTTTTAAAATTTTCAATAAATTTATTTCTCAAAACTTTCATATCATCACACACTTTTCTATCCAATACTTTAGCATAATGTTGAGTGGTTCTTAAATTTTTATGTCCAAGCATCTTGCTCACAGACTCAATAGGAACTCCGTTTGTGAGTGTTACTGTGGTTGTGAATGTGTGTCGAGCTATGTGAAAGGTTAATTCTTTATCGATTTCACAAACTCCAGCTATTTCTTTTAGATAGGCGTTCATTTTTTGGTTGGATAGAATAGGAAGTAGTTTATCTTCATTTAAACATTGTGGATGATTTTCGTATTTGTCGATTATCATTTGTGTAACTGGAAGGATTGGAATCTTTGAAGCTG
>DAINSR010000228.1:1419-3970 GCA_036741255.1 Flavobacterium sp. | reverse complement strand
AGATTTGATAGTTGCTAGAATTTTTAAATTTAGCAAAAATGATTACTCCCCTAACCCTGACAGAAACGGCATCCTTTTTTATTTTCTTTTAAAATAAAAAAGATACAGTGAATGGCAGGAATTACATGGCTAGAAAATGACTAGCAATTTTGTTTCAAAAAATAAAAAGAAACTTTGTAAGCAATGATAGTAATGAATAAGAAAAAATACTTATTTTTGCAATAAGTATTTATACTTATTTTTTTAAAGAAATGATTTTATGATACAAGTTGAAGACGCTTTATTATTGATACAACAACACACTCATAAACTGCCTGCTAAAAAAATTAAGGTAAAAAAATCTCTTGGATATATTTTATCTGAAGCGGTTTATTCTCCAATGGATATGCCCCCATTTAGGCAATCAGCAATGGATGGATATGCTTTTTTATACGGAGATTCTACACGTTATGAGGTGGTAAACACTATTGCTGCGGGGCATTTTAGCACAATAGAAATTAAAAAAGACCAAGCAGTTAGAATATTTACAGGTGCATTTGTGCCCGATAATTTAGATACGGTGGTGATGCAAGAACACACTGTTGCAAACGGAAACAAGATGGAAATTATTAAAATGCCTAGTAAGTTTTCAAATGTTAGAAATAAAGGAGAACAGGTAAAAATAAATGAGCTTGTGCTGCAACAAAACACTCCAATTACTGCTGCAGCTATTGGTTTTTTGACATGTTTAGGGATTACAGAAATAGCAGTTTATGACAAACCAAAAGTTGGAATTATTGTTACAGGAGATGAGTTGGTACGTGCTGGGGAACAGCTGCCAAAGGGTGCAATTTATGAAAGCAACTCTGTGATGCTTGAGGCAGCTTTACAACAAATGGGAATTAAAAAAGTAAAGATATATGGAGTAAAAGATACTTTAAAAGCTACTAAAAAAGTTATTAAAAATAATCTTGATAAATTTGATGTAGTTTTAGTATCGGGTGGAATATCGGTAGGCGATTATGATTTTGTAAAAGAGGCTTTGTGGAGCAATGGGGTGGAAGAATTGTTTTATAAAATTAACCAAAAGCCTGGTAAGCCACTGTTTTTTGGGAAGAAAAATAACACTTTGGTATTTGCATTACCTGGAAATCCGGCATCGGCATTAACTTGTTTTTATGTTTATGTGCAACAGGCTTTAAAAAAAATGATGGGGCATGAGACTTTTAGTTTGCCAAATATCAAACGAAAAATCACTTCAGACACAAAAAATAATTCAGGCAAATCATTGTTTTTAAAAGCTTTTTATAATGAAGATGAAGTGCGGATTTTAGACGGACAGAGCTCGGCAATGCTCAATACCTTTGCAGTGGCTAATGGTTTTATTTTTTTGCCATACCACACCACTGAAATTAAAAAAAATGAAGAGGTTACTGTCATACCATTTTAAATAATTGAAACAAATGCCCCATTTAACCATTGAATATTACTTTTTATTTTGCACAGCCTTATTGGTGGTTGCTTTTTTATATTCAAGTGTGGGGCACGGTGGGGCAAGTGGTTATTTAGCGTTAATGATTTTGTTTTCATTTAGCATTTCAGCAATGAAAATAAACGCATTAGTGCTGAATTGTTTTGTGGCCGGAATTTCGTTTTTATTCTTTACTAAGGCAAAAAAAATAAAATTAAATTTGTTTTATCCGTTTGCAATTACATCTATTCCGGGGTCGTTTTTAGGCGGATATTTAGATTTTAATGAAGATTTTATAAAAGGAATTTTAGGTGTAATTCTGCTTTTTTCAATTATTTATATCAATGGATTTTTGAATAAAAAAGCAATAGAATTAAAACCAATTAGATTACCATTTGCCCTGTTTATAGGTTTTTTGATAGGGTTACTCTCAGGAATGATAGGGATTGGCGGGGGTGTAATTCTTACGCCCTTGTTGCTCATTTTAGGTTGGGCCACTATTATTGAAGCAGCTTCAGTATCGGCATTATTCATTTTTGTAAACTCAGTTGCCGGAATTTTAGGCTATTTTGCAAAAGGAAACTCTTTTGAATGGTTGATGTTTAGTATGATTCCTTTTGCTATTTTAGGCGGATTACTTGGTTCGTATATTGGGAGTCGTTTTTTTTCAAACAAGCAACTGCGGTATGTTCTTTCTTTTATTGTGTTACTTGCAAGTATAAAGTTAATATTTTCAGAATGATAAAAAACTTAACCATATCCATACTTTGTGGCGGAAAAAGCAGCCGAATGCAAACAGAAAAAGGACTGGTTTTATATCAAGAAAAACGGTTTATTGAATGCGTCATTGAGGCGGTATTGCCAATTTCAAATAACATTCAATTAATTACTAATTCTAGTAAATATGACCATTTAGCGTTTAAAAAATTTAAAGATATTGTGGTGGATAAAGGACCCGTGGGCGGAATTTACACTGCTTTAACATATTCTAAAACAACACTAAACTTGATTTTGAGCTGTGATATTCCTTTAATTTCAAGCGAAATTTTACTAGAATTAATAGAAAAACACCAAACTAATTTTGATGCTACAATTTTTGGC
>DAINSR010000228.1:0-1409 GCA_036741255.1 Flavobacterium sp. | reverse complement strand
ACGCATAAAACGCATCCTTTGATTGGTATTTATGACCAAAAAATAACACCATTTTTAAAAAAAGCAATAGAACAAAACGAATTGAAGATGATGGACTTAGTATCAAAATTAAACCATCAAATAATAGCTGTAAAAGAAAACAAGCAATATTTATTTAAAAATATCAATACAAAACACGAACTAGAAGAACTTAACCTACTTTATATTAGCAAGAAATGAAAAAATTGAAACCAAAATTATCCGTTGTGGGTGCAGGACCAGGCGATATAGATTTAATTACTATAAAAGCCATAAAAACTTTAGAAACTGCCGATGTTGTTCTTTATGATGCTCTTATCAATGAAGAATTACTACACTATGCCAGTAATGCAACAAAAATATTTGTAGGGAAGCGTTTAGGCTGTCATGCTTATAATCAAGACCAGATTAACGAATTGATAGTCTCTCAGGCATTGCGTTTTGGTCATGTTGTTCGGCTCAAGGGGGGGGACCCGTTTGTGTTTGGCAGAGGGAGTGAAGAAATTGAATATGCCCAGCAATTTGGAATTGAAACAGCTATTGTTCCAGGTATTTCTTCTGCTTTAGGTGTACCAGCTTCTAACGGAATTAATTTAACCCAACGAGGAGTTTCGGAAAGTTTTTGGGTAATTACAGGAACAACTTCTAATCATAAATTATCAAAAGATGTAGCGGTGGCATCACAAACATCGGCAACTGTGGTGATATTAATGGGAATGCACAAACTAAATGAAATTATTTCTATTTATCAAAAAAATAGAACAGACGATTTGCCCATAGCAATTATTCAAAACGGAACTACACAGCATGAGAAGAAAGTTGTAGGTACTATAAAAACCATAACAAAAATAGTAGCGAAACACCAAATCAGTTCGCCAGCTATTATTGTCATTGGCGAGGTGGTTAGACATACATCAATGAAATTGACTTTTTGTAAGAATAAATTTTCAGATGACGAATTTGTATATCAAAACTTAAATCTAACAGTATGATAGTCCTAAAATATTTTGGAAGTATTGCAGAAAAAACTGCTGTTAATGAAGAAAGAATTTCTTTTTCAAATGCTTCATTAGTTAAATTAGTAGATGCGTTAAATAAAAAATATCAATTGCAAGATTTGGTTTTTAGCATTGCTGTAAATCAAAAAATAATTCAAAACTTAGATGATTATGAATTAAAGCCTAATGATATTATTGCTTTTTTACCCCCTTTTTCGGGTGGATAAAAAATTTAAGCCACTTTATATTAATCAATTTGTTAAATTTTCGCAATTTTTATGAAACTAATCTGAGATCTTTTCTCTACTACTTAATGATATATCCACAATCAAAAACTTGTGTAAAAGTTTTAATAATATTGATGGAATTCAAAATGAAATTTTTCAAGATAAA
>DAINSR010000227.1:0-4029 GCA_036741255.1 Flavobacterium sp. | reverse complement strand
AGTATGAAAATAGTCCATTTTTCTTGGACTATATTGAATACATAATCGGTATAAGTACTCACAGACGTTTTAAAATTTTGGGATATAGTAAATTTTAAAAAGAAGATGTGGAAGATTTATAAACTCCAATAAAAACAATAATAGCAGTGAGTAAATTGCTTATTTTTAAAGTAGTTTTAATTTGTAACAGATTTGCTTCGGTAGTTTAAGCAACGTTATCGGGTCTAATACGTATTCTATCTAGCTATTTTATTAAGTTGCTGTTAATGAGTAAATAATTATAAATACTGCCTTTTCTCTTTATTTCTTCATATCTTAGCATTAAAATAATACTTTATTGAATCCAAAAGTAAAAATAATAGAATGTCCTAGAGATGCTATGCAAGGGATTAAGGCTTATATTCCCACGCAAATAAAAGTGCATTACATTCAGGCTCTGCTTAGAGTTGGTTTTGATACTATTGATTTTGGGAGCTTTGTATCACATAAGACAATACCTCAAATGAAAGATACGGCAAATGTTTTGTCCCAACTTGACTTGTCAGAAACCCAAACTAAACTACTAGCCATTATTGCCAATACAAGAGGAGCTCAAATAGCGGCACAGTATGAAGAAATTCAATATTTGGGATTTCCGTTTTCTATTTCAGAAAATTTTCAAATGCGAAATACACATCAGACCATTGCCGAGTCTATTATAACCTTAGATAAAATCTTAGAAATTGCTGTGTCAAATAAAAAGAAAGTAGTTGTCTATTTATCTATGGGTTTTGGAAATCCTTATGGCGATCCGTGGAACTTACAAATAGTTGGAAATTGGACTGAAAAACTCAACAAAATGGGAATTAGTATAATTTCACTATCAGACACCATAGGCACATCAACTCCTCAAGATATTGACTATGTGTTTAAAAACTTGATTCCTGCTTATCCACATATAGAATTTGGAGCTCATCTGCACACAAAACCCAATAAATGGCACGAAAAAATTGATGCCGCTTTTAAAGCAGGTTGTTTAAGATTTGATGGAGCTATTCAGGGTTTTGGTGGTTGTCCCATGGCAGCAGATAGTTTAACAGGTAATATGCCTACAGAAAAAATACTTTCCTATTTTACAGAACAAAAAGCAGAAACAAATTGTCATGCCATGAGCTTTGAAAGTGCTTATAATGAAGCTCTAAAGATTTTTACACACTATCATTAAATTATTAAAAGTTAGAGATTACTGATTCGCTAAAAAAAACACTCCCTAAATCACTAATAACTGATTACTTTTTCATACATTTGCTTGCAATTTAACAACTACATCAAATTGCAATGAATGCACACTTAACAAAAATCATCGGAGAAGGACTTACTTATGACGATGTGTTACTTATACCCAATTACTCTCAAGTATTACCACGTGAAGTTAGCATAAAATCTAAGTTTTCAAAAAACATTTCACTCAATACTCCCATTGTATCCGCAGCCATGGATACGGTTACAGAAAGTGCTATGGCAATTGCTATGGCTCAAGAAGGTGGTATTGGGGTGCTGCATAAAAATATGTCAATTGACCGACAGGCCGCAGAGGTTAGAAAAGTGAAACGTGCAGAGTCTGGAATGATTATAGACCCTGTAACTTTATTCTTAACTGCAACTGTAGGCGATGCTAAAAGAGCCATGAAAGAACACGGCATTGGGGGGATTCCTATTGTAGATGAAAACATGACGCTTAAAGGAATTGTTACTAATAGAGATTTGCGTTTTGAACGACGAAACGATCGCTCCATTACTGAGGTAATGACTTCTCAAAATCTTGTAACCGCAAAAGCAGGGACTACATTGCATCAAGCCGAAGAAATTTTGCAAAATCATAAAATTGAAAAACTTTTAGTTGTTGAAAACAATAATAAATTAGTTGGTTTAATCACTTTTAGAGATATAACACGCCTTACTCAAAAGCCCAATGCAAACAAAGATCAATATGGTAGATTGCGTGTGGCAGCGGCTTTAGGGGTTACAGCTGATGCAGTTGAACGCGCTACAGCCCTAGTTAATGCGGGTGTAGATGCTGTAATTATAGATACTGCACATGGACACACAAAGGGCGTGATAGATGTTTTAAAACTTGTTAAAGCCTCGTTCCCTAATTTAGATGTCGTGGTAGGTAATATTGCCACACCTGAAGCAGCTAAATATTTAGTTGAAAATGGTGCCGATGGCATAAAAGTGGGCATAGGTCCAGGTTCAGCAGTTTTAGAAGTAGCCGCAGCTATTAAAAACAGTGGTGTTCCTGTTATTGCCGATGGTGGCATTCGATACACTGGAGACATACCTAAAGCAATTGCCGCTGGAGCTCATTGTGTGATGCTTGGTTCACTTCTTGCAGGTACAAAAGAATCTCCTGGAGAAACCATAATTTTTGAAGGAAGAAAATTCAAATCTTATAGAGGTATGGGGTCCATAGAAGCCATGGAGGAAGGTTCTAAAGATAGATATTTTCAAGATGTAGAAGATGATGTTAAAAAATTAGTTCCTGAGGGTATTGTGGGCAGAGTACCATATAAAGGTGAGCTTAATGAAAGCATGCAACAGTTTATTGGCGGACTAAGGGCAGGAATGGGTTATTGTGGTTCAAAAGATATTGCAACACTTCAAAACACAGGGCGATTTATTAGAATAACTACTAGTGGAATAGGAGAGAGTCACCCTCACAATGTAACTATAACTAAAGAAGCACCAAATTATTCCAGATAACTTCTTTTGTTAAAACCATCTTTAAAAACATAACAATGAAACTTTTCGGTTTTAATTTCTCTGTTTTATTTATTTGTGTTATTTTAATTTTTTTTGGATGCAAAACAGAATCAAAAAAAAATAGTTTAAAGAATAATCATATCAATGCTCCACAGGGTATGGTTTGGGTACCAAAAAAAACGTTTACATTAGGTGCTAAAAAAAACGATCCTTTTGCCTTAGAAAAAGAAATGCCTTCTCGAAATGTTACGGTAGATGGTTTTTTTATAGATGCCACAGAGGTAACTAACAAGCAATTTAAAGCTTTTGTTAAGGCTACTGGATATGTAACCATAGCAGAACGCCCCATTGATTGGGAGGAGATGAAAAGTAGTTTACCCGCAGGAACACCCAAGCCCCCTGATTCTATTTTGCAACCTGGCTGTTTAATTTTTAATAGAAATGTAAAAGAAATAACATCTTTAAACGATATTTCGCAGTGGTGGACTTGGAAAATTGGTGCTAATTGGAAACAACCAAACGGTCCTGGCAGTTCTATTGAAGGTAAAGATGACTACCCCGTTGTTCATATTGCCTATCAAGATGCCTTGGCTTATTGCAAATGGGCAAATAGAATGCTTCCAACAGAGGCACAATGGGAGTCAGCAGCTCAAGGAACAGCAAAAGATAATATTTTTACTTGGGGCAATAATAAAAGTGAGTTAGATAAAAATGCCAACACTTGGCAGGGTGTTTTCCCCATTACAAATAACCAAATAGATGGTTTCCAATATTTGGCTCCTGTAAAATCATATCCACCAAATAGTATTGGGATTTATGACATGCTGGGTAATGTGTGGGAAATGACTGCAGATTTTTTTGATGTTGATTATTACAAAAACATGAGATCACAAGATTTATTAAACCCAAAGGGTTCTTCTAAAACCTATAACCCAGATAATTTATATGAAATACAAACAGTCATTAAAGGAGGGTCTTTTTTGTGCAATGCAGCGTATTGTGCCAGTTATAGAATATCTGCAAAAATGCCCATGTCCATGAGTTCTAGTACCGATCATACTGGTTTTAGAACCGTTGCCACGCCTGATATGTTATCTCAAAAAGAATAATGAGTATTGTGAATTGAGCTTTAAGGTTATATTATCGTTTGCATAAGTTTTATAACTTTGACAAAAAATCATAGCATAAGACCGTTGCAAAACATTTAAACACTTAAGTGTAGCGACTGCTACACCTTCGTTGAATTTTAAAAAATGCCTTGTCCTTTTTTAAAATACTTATTTTTCA